>JAEZFA010000003.1 GCA_023417665.1 Pseudomonadota bacterium
TTCAAACGCCGCATGGGTTGGAAGTTCCCCTGGTATGGCGGAGTCACTGGACAGTATCATGGTGAAGTGTTCTCACCCACGGCGGAAGCGTTGCGACCTTTCCCGGGTCTTAGTGCGTACCAACGACAAGATGGTCGGGTTTTCCTCACCTATGTCACAAGCGGCCGGGGCAGTGACTTGCTCATTGGTGCCTATAACCATTTAGATCTTTCTCCGCTCAGCCGAAACGAGACCCAGCCTATGGATTGGGTGCAATTCCACGATGAGTATTGAGTACATCCGCGTGGTCTGCCCCCTGAAAAGTGGTCCTCCGTGAAGTAGGCTATTGAGCCGTTGGAGAGGACGTTGGAATGCCCCAGAAGAAGCATAAGCCCGAAGAGATCGTCGCGAAGCTGCGTCAGGTCGATGTTCTGCTGTCGCAAGGTCGTTCGGTTGGCGAAGCGGTTCGTTCGATCGGCGTGACACAGTTCACCTATTACCGCTGGCGCAAGGAGTTCGGTGGCCTGAAGGGTGACCAGGTGAAGCGCCTGAAAGAGCTCGAGAAAGAGAATGACCGGCTGCGCAAGGCTGTGTCGGACCTGACGCTCGAGAAGCTGATCCTGAAAGAGGCTGCCTCGGGAAACTATTGAGCCCCGCCCGTCGCCGTAGCTGCGTCGACCATGTCGTGGCGAAGTTCTCCGTCTCGGAGCGGTTTGCCTGCAAGGTTCTCGGCCAGCACCGATCGACCCAGCGCAAGAAGCCGCACGGCCGAGCAGATGAAGAGGCGCTCACCGCCGATATCATCCGTCTGGCTTCCCGGTATGGCCGCTATGGCTACCGTAGGATCACGGCGATGCTGCGAACCGAGGGCTGGACGGTGAACGCCAAGCGCGTCGAGCGTATCTGGCGGCGGGAGGGGCTGAAGGTTCCCCAGAAACAACCGAAGAGAGGGCGTCTGTGCTGAATGACGGATCGTGCATCCGGCTTCGGCCCGAGCACCCGAACCATGTCTGGTCCTACGACTTCGTCGAGGGCCGGACCCATAATGGCAGGAAGTTCCGCATGCTCAACATCATCGACGAGTTCACCCGGGAGTGCCTGGCGATCCGCATCGGGCGCAAGCTTAACTCGACCGACGTCATCGACACGCTCTCGGACCTGTTCATCCTGCGCGGTGTGCCCGGCCATGTTCGTTCCGACAACGGCCCGGAGTTCATAGCCAAGGTCGTGCGGGAGTGGATCGTAGCCGTCGGTGCAAAGACCGCGTTCATAGAGCCGGGCAGTCCCTGGGAGAACGGCTATTGCGAGAGCTTTAACTCGAAGCTTCGCGACGAACTGCTCAACGGGGAGATCTTCTACAGCCTCGCCGAGGCAAAGGTCATCATCGAGGCATGGCGACGCTACTACAATACCGAGCGGCCGCACTCATCGCTCGGCTACAAGCCGCCAGCGCCGGAGGCCATCATCTGGCCCGGACAACCACCCGGATCGGTTCCATCGTCGGCACAGGCGATGGCCGAAAAGCCGGTCATGCATTAAGACTGAAACCGGACCACCTCATGGGGTCAGGCCACTCTCTCACGTCGTTCTTCAGCTTCTTTCGACGCGCCTTGGGGTGGATCAAGACTATGCCATGCAAGTGGAGACCTTCATTGGCAGGATGAATGGTGGGTTCGATTCTGTTACTTTTCTCATCCCTTCGATCCAACCCGAAAATGGCGATCGGGCTGAGGTCAACATCACTATCCGCTTCGCCTGAAAATCGAGACGTCACGATCTTCATGAACATCTCGGCGCCAGTCTTAATCTTTCTCTGCAACGGGACGCCGGAAAGGTTCGTTTCCGGCAGTTGGATCGTTATAAAGTAAGCACGCCAGCCCTCTGCGATGCGTTGGTACAGAATCTCCCGATAAGCTGCCAGTTCAGCGTTCAGTTGAGAACTCGTTTTGACAGATTTCGAGCATCTGAGAATTTTTCGCGTCTTCATCCTTTTTCCTTTGTTCGCAATGCGCTTTTGCGCGAAAGCGCTTTTGCTCAATTAGTTTTTTTACAAGTTTGCATTGAGAGAATTCATGTCGCTTTCGCCTTTGATGTCGTCGATCTGCGGCGACATCAAAATGCTGAGGCGACATCAATTTTCTGGTTCATGCAGATCGACGTCACCGTCGACATCGCTCCCGGCGTTCGGAAGTGCTTGCAGCCAAGCGACGACATCGTCGACCAAGAAGATATTCTTCCGGCCGAGCTTTCTGCATCGCAGGCGACCTGACGCTATCTCTTCGAAGAGCTTGGTGCGTCCAACGACCTGCAGAAGATCGGAAGTCGTATATGCAATGATCTTTGGTGGCGGTGATTTTTTCTGCATGTCGTCCGTATGGACGAATGGTCGCCGCTATGGAATGCGCTCCGAGCACCAAACTTGAACTTAATATGGCGACCGATTTAATTCATCTTTATTCCGAGAACGCACTTTATTTCTCTCGATTCTATTCAAATACTTCTTCTACAGTATTTATGTGAACTTGATATGCTCTACGTAACGAATCCGCATTCTGCTTAGGGAAAATTTTTTTGCGTGCAATTGAGTGGAAGATCTGATTTTCACTCATCTTTGGCATACCCGGATCAGCCGAAACACGGCGACGAGCTTCAACCTCTTCCCGGAGACGAGCAACTTTATCTTCGGTCCAATACTTGGGACGACCGGCCTTGCCTTTTGAGGCATGCACCAAAGATAATGCCAAAAGCAAAATGGTTCGATCTGTGGAAGATGAAAGGTCTAATCCAAACTGTTCTGCCGCACTCTCAAGAGCATTTGAGAATATGTTTCTAATCTTCTCGATCACAATCTCTTTCGTATAGCTGCTATCAATCTTCACGTCTTCTTGCTCGAAACTTGAGGCGGTCGGATCGCTCTCATTCTCGCTGGCCAGAGAAGATAAGAGAAAATTCTTCTTCGCAACTTCGATCAAATCCTTTTTTGCTTTCGATCGGAGCTTTTTGTTTTTCGTGCTAAGAAACTTCAATTGTTGAGCAGTGACTTTGGCCACCTTCATTCGGCCTGAAATATTCTTGAGACTCATTGCGCTACAACCACCAAAACGATCTTATTAAGTTTTATGACAAAGCTAATAGGTTGCGCTATGCGCGTTTTGCGTCCATCAGAATTACTTTTCCGACCACCTTTAAACCGTCAACGTAATCAGCCCACCACGCCATCATCTGTACACGCTCTTCCCAGTGCTCGCCGCGTGCATAGGCACGCCGAACGTCATTGTTCTCGACGTGCGCTAACTGCCGTTCGATAGCGTCGGCATTCCACTTTCCCGACTCGTTCAGGAGTGTCGAGGCTGTTGCACGGAAGCCGTGCGCTGTAGCTTGGTCTTTGGAATAGCCAAGCCGCCGGAGAGCCGCATTGAGAGTGTTCTCAGAGATGGGTCGCACCACCGTACGTACACATGGAAACACGAGCGTGCCATTCCCTGTGATCTCGCTGAGCTCTTTTAGAATGTCCACCGATTGACGCGAAAGTGGAACACGATGGGCACGGCGCATCTTGCTGCGCGACGCTGGTATGTTCCAAATGGCTTTCTCAAGATCGAACTCAAGCCATTCTGCCATCCGCAACTCTCCCGGACGTGGAAACAGCAGTGCCATGAGTTTGAGAGCAGCGTGGGTGGTCGGCTGCCCATCGAAGCCATCGATAGCCCGGAGCAGCGCACCAAAAGCCCGAGGCTCGGTGACGGCCGCACGTGGCTTGACCACCGGGATAGTCAGCGCGCCTCTCAGCGCGAAGGTCGGATCATTTTCAGCCCGCGCAGTAGCGATCCCGTATCGGAAGACGGAGCCTATTGTCGATCTCAGTCGTCTCGCGGTTTCGTGCCGTCCACGCTGCTCAACCTTCCGAAGAGTGGCCAGCACATCGGCAGGGGCAATTTCCCTGATGTCCCGGTCCCCAATCAACGGATACGCGAATGAAAGAAGCCATTCGATTTTGGTGATGGTCGCATCGGCTCGACCTTCCCGTTTGAGCTTGGCCACATACTCCTCAGCGATCGTGCGGAATGTGGACTCTCCGCTGGCCTGAGCCGCCTTGAGCGCACGCCGGGCCTGCGAAGGATCGCCACCCAAGGCCAAAGTGCGCTTCGCATCGTCTCGCGCCCGCCGTGCATCGGCGAGCGAAATGACCGGATAGTGGCCGACGGCCAGCAACTTTTGCTTTCCACCGAAGCGATAGGCGAGGCGCCACAACTTCGCTCCGTTCGGCTGGACCCAAAGCTGCAAGCCGCCGCCGTCTGAAAGTTTGTACAGCGCGCCTCGCGCCTTGGCGTTCCGGCAAGCCGTATCTGTCAACGCCATGCGCCCCTCCCCACGTCTGTCCGATACCAACATCGGCAGATTTCCATACCAACAATGATACCAACAAATATCGAGGATGCACGCGCACGGCGGCGAACGCTGACACCAACAAAAGCCTGATAATTCAGGCCTTTCTGCATCATCGCGAACGCTGGCGAACGTCTATGAATGGGGAAATGGTGCCTAGGGGCGGAATCGAACCACCGACACTGCGATTTTCAGTCGCATGCTCTACCAACTGAGCTACCTAGGCATCCCGCGGCGGGTGCGGAAAGCCGTCCCACCGAAAGCCGCGCGGGTTATAGAGTCTCCCCTCTAGGCTTGTCCAGACGCAGATATGCGGCCGGGAAAAGCCTAATTTTCCAAGTCTTTCCGTGGGTTGGTCGCCGGCGTTTCGGCGCCGTCGGCGCCGTCCTCATCCGAATCCTCGGTGACCGGAATGGCGTAGCCGCCGGATAGCCAGCGGTGCAGATCGACGTCCGCGCAGCGCTTCGAGCAAAACGGGCGGAACTTCTCGGCGGCAGGCTTCCCGCAAATCGGGCATGCCGAACCGACACCCAGCTTTCGTGCGCGGCCGTTTCCGTTCTCAGGCATATTTCAGCGTAACACCGCCATCGACGACGAGTTCGATCCCTGTGACATAGCGGCTTTCGTCGCTCGCGAGAAACACGGCGGCATTGGCGACATCCCAGGCGTCGCCCATGCGGCCCATCGGTACCTGTGCGGCGCGCGCGGCCCACATCTTCTCCAGATCGCCCTTGCCGTAGGCGGCTTTCAGCGCGGGCGAATGCTCGACCATCGGCGTCTTCATCAGGCCCGGCAGGATGGCGTTCACGCGAATGTTCTTCGCCGCATGCTGCGCAGCCGTTGCGCGCGTCAGGTGATTGAGCGCGGCCTTGGTCGCGTAATAAGTCGGATAGTTCACACCAGTGTAGCGGATGCCCGCGATCGACGAAATGTTGATGATGGAGCCGCCGCCCTGCTTCTCCATCAGCGGAATGACATGCTTCATCGACAGCATGGCGCCCTTGAGATTTACCGCAAAGATACGATCCCAATCCGCTTCGGAAATTTCGACGACCCCGCCGACTTCCGCGAGCCCGACATTGTAGTCGAGAATATCGATGCGGCCGAAAAACTCCGCTGCCGCGTCCACCATCTTGCCGACGTCACCGGAGCTCGCGACATCGGCCTTGATCGCGATGGCATCGCCGCCTTCCTTGGCAATGAGGTCGGCGGTCTCCTGCGCCGCATCCAGCCGGTAATCGGCGCAGGCGACTTTCGCGCCCTCCCGCGCGAAGGCGACCGCAGTCGCCTTGCCGTTGCCCCAGCCCGGACCGGAAGAGCCTGCACCAACGACCAGCGCCACCTTGTCTTTCAGGCGATCAGCCATTGCTCTTCCCTCGCGCGGCGTCTTGCTTTCGCAGTTCGGTCTTCAGGATCTTGCCGTAGTTGTTCTTGGGCAGCGTATCGACGAAGACATATTCCTTCGGGCGCTTGAAGCGGGCGATGCTGGCGAGGCAAAGCGCGTCCAGTTCGTTCTGTCCCGCCTCGCCCACGACATAAGCAACGACGATCTCGCCCCATTCGGCATCAGGCCTGCCGATGACGGAAACCTCGCGTACGCGTTCGTGCTTCAGCAGGATTTCCTCGACCTCGCGCGGATAGATGTTGCTGCCGCCGGAAATGATCATGTCCTTGGAGCGATCTTTCAGCGTGAGATAGCCGTCCTCGTCGAAGGCGCCGACATCGCCGGTATGAAGCCAGCCGTTGGCAAGCGTCTTTGCGGTCGCCTCCGGATTTTTCCAGTAGCCCGCCATCACGATATCGCCGCGGCACAGAATCTCACCGATCTCGCCGGGCGCAAGCGCGCGGTCTTCCGCATCGCCGACGCGGACATCCAGACAGGCATAAGGAATACCGGCGGATCCGATGCGCTCGAGCCAGCGCGGGTGGCTGCTGTCGGCAACCTCGCGCTTGGAAAGCTTGGTAATGGTCATCGGGCTTTCGCCCTGCCCGTAAATCTGCGCGAAGCGCGGGCCGAAACGATCGAGCGCGCGGCGGACATCCTCGACGTACATCGGCGCCCCGCCCCAGACGAGGGTGCGGATATTCCCGGCATTGCAATCGGCCTTGCAGTCCACGAGCCGCTTGATCATCGTCGGCGCCGCGAACATCGAAAGCCGCGGCCAGCGGTCGATCAACGCGAAAATTTCCTCCGGATCGAAGCCGCCGGATTCCGGCACCACATTCACGCCGCCCTTGGCGATATGCGGCAGGATATACATGCCCGAGCCATGGCTCATCGGCGCGGCGTGCAGGATCGGATCGCCGGCGTGGGTCTCGTCGACCTCGCTGAGATAAGCGTGGGCGGCCCAGTTCAGGTTGCGATGCGTCAGCATCGCCCCCTTGGGGCGGCCTGTGGTGCCGGACGTATAGAAAAGCCAGGCCAGATGATCGCCGCCGACTTCAGCGACCGGCACGGAATCCGCCACGAGCAGCCGCTCGTATTCCGCGCTGCCGATACGGATGAGACGCTCGAGCGTGCGCGGCGCATGGGCCGCAACTTCCGCCTCCATGTCCGCCGATACGAAGCAGACGCGGGCTTCCGCGTGTTCGAGGATATAACCGAGCTCCGCGCCATGCAGCTTGGCATTGGCCGGCACACCCGAAAGCCCGGCATGCAGAATGCCGAACATGATCGCGACATAGTCGGGCTGGTTCTTGGAAATGATCGCGATGCGATCGCCACGCTCCAGTCCGAGCGCGAGCAAGCCGCCGGCAAGTTTCGCGGCGCGCAAGGCCAGCGCTTGATAGTCGTAAACCGTGCTTGCACCGAAGCCGATGGCCGGCGCGTCGGGAATTGCGCCGCCTGCCCGTGCAAGCCAGTGCGCGAGGTTCATCTATTCCGGCCTTGTCCAGTTTGCGTGGATCGGAAATCCATCACCGCCGAGCATGGCCGCGGTTTCATACAACGGCATCCCGACGACATTCGTGTAAGAGCCGACCAGCTTCACAACGAAGCCGCCGGCGAGGCCCTGAATCGCATAGCCGCCCGCCTTGCCGCGCCACTCGCCGGAAGCAAGATAGGAATCGAGATCGAGCGTCGAGAGGCGCTTGAAGCGCACGCGCGTTTCGACGAGCCGCGTCTTCACCGCATTTTTCGGCGTGACCAGACAGACGCCGGTATAGACGCGATGGGTCCGGCCCGATAGCAGCCGCAGACAGGCGGCTGCCTCCTCCACGAGATCGGGCTTGGGCAATATCCTGCGGCCGACCGCAACCACGGTATCGGCGCCGAGGATGTAGGCACCCTTCAGATTGCCGTCGTCGCGGACCGCGCCGATCACCTTCTCCGCCTTCTCACGCGCCAGCCGCACCGAAAGCGTCCGCGGAAGTTCGCCGCGCTCCGGCGTTTCATCGACTTCCGCAGGCATCAGCGCATCGGGTTCGAGGCCGATCTGGCCGAGCAGCGAAAGCCGGCGCGGCGAACCGGAAGCGAGAACGATCTTGGGGCGTTCGATCATGCGGGCGATTTCTTCTTGGCTTTCGGGAAATCATAACCGGGCGGAGGCCTAGCGGAAAAGCCGCCGGAAAGGAACTCCCGCGGGAAAACGTCAGCCCTTTTGCGTGAAGCGCTGCTTGATCTTGCGGACCAGCTCGTCGCGGACGTTGCGGTAGGCCTCGAGCTTCTGGTCGCGGCTGCCTTCCACGATCGTCGGATCGTTGGTCGGCCAGTATTCGACGTCGATCGGCAGCTTGCGCGTCAGCTCCAGCGCGCGATGGTGCGCCTGCGGCGAAAGGCTGATCGCAAGATCGAAATTCAGGCCCTCGTCGTCCTCGCGCTCCTCCACCGTCATCGGCCGGTGTTTTGAAAGATCGATGCCGATCTCGTCCATGACGGCGGAAACGAAAGGATCGACTTCACCCTTCCGCACGCCCGCGGACGCCACATAGACGGACTTGCCGAAATAGTGTCGCGCAATCGCGGCGGCCATGGGCGAACGGATGGAGTTCTGCCCGCACAGGAAAAGCACCGCTTGCGGGCGCTTCTGGCCGGGCGTTTCGTCCATGGGAGACTTAGCCCTTCCAGTGCAGCGCGCAGATCAGGGTGAACAGGCGACGCGCGGTATCGAAATCGACTTCGATCTTGTCCTTGAGCCGTTCGGTCAGGATCCGCGAGCCTTCGTCATGCAGTCCGCGGCGGCCCATGTCGATCGCCTCGATCTTTTGCGGCGTCTCGGTCTTGATCGCAGCGTAATAGGAATCGCAGATCATGAAATAGTCGCGCACGACCTTGCGCAACGGACTGAGCGAAAGGAGATGCGTGATGACCTCGTCGCCGTTCTCGCGCGTGATCGCGAGCACAAGCCGCTGCTCGGAAAGCGAAATCCGCAGCGCATAAGGGCCGCCTTCATCGCCCTTCGGCGCAAAGCGGTTGCTTTCGATGAGATCGTAGATCGCAATCGCCCGCTCGTGCTCGACATCGGGGTTGGAGCGGCCGATCGATTGCTCGTCGAGCCTGACCGAGACGAGCCGCTTCCGGGGATCGGCGGTTGCGGTCATGCGCGCCCCTTGCCCCTCAGCCCCGATTGAGACGAATGGAAATCGAACGTGCGTGCGCCTGCAGGCCTTCGGCTTCGCCGAGCGCCATGGCGGCACCGCCGAGCGCACGCAGCTGATCTGCTTCCAGTTTCAGAATCGAGGAGCGCTTCATGAAATCGAGCACTCCGAGGCCGGATGCATAGCGCGCCGCGCGGGCCGTCGGCAGCACATGGTTCGAGCCGCCGACGTAATCGCCGATCGCCTCGGGCGTGTACTGGCCGAGAAAGAAAGCGCCGGCATTGCGGATTTTTGCCATCAGCGCTTCCGCATCGGCAGTCAGGATTTCCAGATGCTCGGCCGCGATGCGATCGGCAAGTGGCGGAGCCTCGGAGAGATCCTTCAGCAAAATCACCGCGCCGAAATTCTTCCAGCTCTCGCCCGCGATCTTCTCGCGCGGCAGGGATTTCAACTGCGAAGCGACGGCCTTCTGCACTTCTTCGGCAAGCGACGGGCTGTCGGTCATCAGAATCGATTGCGCCACTTCGTCGTGCTCGGCCTGCGCCAGCAAATCGGCGGCGATCCAGTCGGGATTGGCGTTGCCGTCGGCGATTACCAGCACCTCGGATGGTCCCGCCACCATGTCGATGCCGACACGGCCGAACACCAGCCGCTTTGCGGCGGCGACATAAGCATTGCCGGGGCCGATGATCTTCGCGACCGGTGCGATCGTCTTCGTGCCGTAAGCGAGTGCTGCAATCGCCTGCGCGCCGCCGACACGATAGATTTCCCGCACACCCGCGAGTTTCGCCGCAACCAGCACCAGCGGATTGATCGCGCCGTCCGGTGCCGGCACGCACATGGCAATGCGGGGGACGCCCGCCACCACAGCCGGCACGGCATTCATCAGGACGGACGAAGGGTAAGCGGCCTTGCCGCCGGGGACATAGATGCCGACGCTTTCCAGC
This sequence comes from Pseudomonadota bacterium, assembly GCA_023417665.1. GTDB lineage: Bacteria > Pseudomonadota > Alphaproteobacteria > Rhizobiales > Xanthobacteraceae. The sequence goes on from JAEZFA010000003.1 coordinate 9,849, forward strand.
GCAGTCCATCGATAGCCCAGTTCGACGCCGAGCGGGTCGGTATAGCGCTGATCCTGCGGCACCTGTTTCCTGTGATGCGCTTCGATGCGGTCCTTTGCGAACCGCAATGCCTCGACCGTCGCCGGGTCCGACTGGCCGAACGCGGCTTCAATCTCCTGTGCGGAGATCGGGATCGTCTGCGGTGTCAGCTCCACGCGGTCGAACTTTTTCGAGAACTCGATCAGCGCGTCGTCGCCGCGCGCTTCCACCGCGCGCAGGATGTCGCGCGCAACGGCATCGACATCCTCCGAAACCTCACGCTTGGAGCCGAGGAAAGTTTCAAATCGCGCCGCGAAATCGGCCGCGCGGGTATCGAGCATAAGGGGCATATCGGCGGCCTTCAGTCGTGCTGCGGGCGCTGCTTCGCCGCCCATTCGGGACCCAGATCGCGCATGGCCATCTCGATACATTCGACGTCGAGTTGCACCGCGGCATCACCCGAAAAATAAAGCGTGATCGTCCCCGACGGCGCATCCTTTTCGGTGAATTCGACGGCAAGCAGGTTCACGACCGTCTTGTCGTCTTTCAGATCGAGATTGCGGGTGCGGGCTGCCAGCACGCGCTCGAAATGCAGGCCGGCGCGGCGGCGCAGCGCTTTTTCCTGTGCGCTCGCGGCGATCCAGTCGAAGCGGTTCACCACCATGGCGAAGCGCTTTTCGGCAGGCAGGTAGGCCATCTCGCCGACGCGGGCGACCGCATCCTGCAAATGCGCGGACACGATGGCGAGCTCCTCGCTCTCCATCGCCACCAGTTTCAGCAGTGCATTGTCGCCGGGCATCGCGTTTTCGCCTTGTCGTCCCGCGAAATAGCGGCGGCAGGACCCTTCCGCAAGGACGCGATTATAACCTGATTAACTGCTGACGCGCTCGATCAGAGCGCCGCAGCGGGCGAGCTTCTGTTCCAGCCGCTCGAAGCCGCGATCCAGATGATAGACGCGGTGCACGGTGGTTTCGCCCTCGGCTGCGAGCCCGCCGATAACCAGCGATACCGAGGCCCGCAGATCGGTCGCCATGACCGGGGCGCCCTTGAGGCGCTCGACCCCTTCAATCGTCGCGACGTCGCCATCGAGCGAAATCCTGGCGCCCAGCCGCGCCAGTTCCTGCACGTGCATGAAGCGGTTCTCGAAGATGGTTTCGCGAATATGCGAGGTGCCCTTGGCGCGGGTCATCAGCGCCATGAATTGCGCCTGAAGATCGGTCGGGAAGCCGGGGAACGGCTCGGTCGTCACGTCCACCGGCACGATGCCGGCGCCGTTGCGGGACACCCGAAGCCCCTCATTCGTCACCGCGACCTTGGCGCCGGTCCGGCGCAGCACTTCGAGCGCGGAGGTCAGAAGATCTTCCCGCGCGCCGGCCAACATGACGTCGCCGCCGGTCATGGCGACCGCCATGGCATAGGTGCCGGTCTCGATGCGATCGGGCAGCACCGAATGCCGCGCGCCATGCAGCTTCTCGGACCCCTGAATCCGGATCGTCGAGGTGCCGGCACCTTCGATGTTCGCGCCCATCGCGATCAGGCAGTCCGCGACGTCGACCACTTCGGGCTCGCAAGCCGCGTTCTCGAGCAGCGTCTCGCCGCGGGCGAGCGACGCAGCAAGCAGCGCCGTATGGGTCGCGCCAACCGAAACCTTGGGAAAGGAAATCTTCGCGCCGCGCAGGCCGCCTTTCGCCTCGGTCAGCACATAGCCTTCCTCGATCTCGATATCCGCGCCGAGCGCGCGCAGCGCGTCAAGGTGGAAATCGACGGGGCGCGTACCGATCGCGCAGCCTCCGGGCAGCGAAACCTTCGCCTTGCCCATGCGCGCCAAGAGCGGTCCGATGACCCAGAAGCTCGCGCGCATCTTGGAAACCAGATGATAGGGCGCGGTGGTATCGACGATGTTCTTTGCCGAGAGTTCGAAGGTCTGGCCGGCATGTTCCTCGTCGCCGGCACGCTTGCCGGAAACCATGATGTCCACGCCGTGATTGCCGAGGATGTATTGCAGGAGCCCGACATCGGCGAGCCGGGGCACGTTCTCGAGGATCAGCTTTTCCTCGGTGAGCAGGCTCGCGATCATCAGCGGCAGCGCCGCGTTCTTCGCGCCGGAAATGGGAATCGTGCCGTTCAGGGCGCGGCCGCCTTGGATCCGGATGCGGTCCAATTTCTACTCCTTCGGCTCAAGCGCCGATTTCGCGTGGATTTGACGTTCCTAGCCGAGCGGACTCCCTGAAACAATGCCGCCGGCGCATGGGCTTGGCTCAGGGCTTGCCGGAGCCCGGTTCCGCGTCCCGGGGCTCTTTTGGCGGATTCCCGGGCTTTTCGGACCGGGCGCGCGCCTGGGCCTTGCGCCGCTTGAGGTTTTCGCGAAGCGCAGCCGCGAGCCTTGCGGCCTTTTCAGCCTCTGCGGGCGTGGATTTTTTGTTCATTTCTGTGCGCTATCCCGGCGCAGCGGCGGTTTCAAGCTTTGCTTGCGGGAGACGGACCCCTATGGCAAACCCTGCCCCGCGCCGGGCGCCTCGCGCTTCCGGAAGCACTCAGGTCGGCTGTGGTAGCTCAGTGGTAGAGCACTCCCTTGGTAAGGGAGAGGTCGAGAGTTCAATCCTCTCTCACAGCACCAGTTTTCCCAATTCGATTAAAGACTTTGCGTGAAGCCTCGCGATCATTTCGTGACGGTTCGTGACCTGCTCCCCTGAAACGCCCTCGGTTTTAAGTTAGGGTTCTGTTCTCCGCCGAGGAGACAGACGATGCGTAAGAGCAGATTTAGCGAAGAGCAGATCATCAG
>JAEZFA010000032.1 GCA_023417665.1 Pseudomonadota bacterium
CAGGACATGGAGATCCGGCAGGGCATCAAGGAATTTTCCGACTGGCCGACCATTCCGCAGCTTTATGTGAAGGGCGAGTTCATCGGCGGCGCCGACATCGTGCGCGAAATGTTTCAGGCCGGCGAGCTGCAGAGCTTCCTGAACGAAAAAGGCGTGAAGGTAACCGCCCGGGCGTAAGCACTTTCGCCTCGTAGAAATAAAAAAGCCGCCCAACCGGGCGGCGTTTTGTTTTGGATCGTCGCGCGGGAGAAATCAGCGCGAGTAGAATTCGACCACGAGGTGCGGTTCCATCTGCACCGGGAACGGAACCTCGGTGAGCACCGGCACGCGGGTATATTTCGCGGTCATCTTGTTGTGATCCGCGTCGATGTAGTCCGGCACGTCGCGCTCGGCGAGCTGGCTCGCCTCCAGCACCAGCGGAAGCTGCTTCGACTTTTCCTTGATCGAGACGACATCGCCCGGCTCGAGACGCATGCTCGGGATCGTCGCCTTCTTGCCGTTCACCTGCACATGGCCATGGTTGATGAACTGGCGGGCGGCGAACACGGTCGGCACGAACTTCGCGCGGTAGACGATGGCGTCGAGGCGGCTCTCGAGGAGGCCGATCAGGAGCGCGCCGGTATCACCGCGGCGGCGGACCGATTCTTTGTAGATGCCGAGGAACTGCTTCTCGGAAATGTTGCCGTAATAGCCCTTGAGCTTCTGCTTCGCGCGCAGCTGCACGCCGAAGTCGGACGGGCGGCCCTTGCGGCGCTGGCCGTGCTGGCCTGGACCATATTCGCGGCGGTTGACGGGGCTTTTCGGGCGGCCCCAGATATTTTCGCCCATGCGACGGTCAAGTTTATGCTTGGCCGAGTGGCGCTTCGACATCGCTAATCCTTCTCACATTTGGATTGCGCCCTCCTTTGCGAACCTCTTTCGAGGCCAGCCGACAGGCGAACTTCCGAGCGCCGGAACCTCGAATTGCTCGGGATTCCGATTAGGAAGGCCGCCACGGGTGCGGGAAGAGCGTGGGGATAAAGGGTCCGGCCGGGCCTGTCAAACGCCTTCGCCCGCCACCTCAATCCCGAAGGATTGCAAGGACTTGGCAAGTGCTGCGCGCGGCACCTGCCCGCTGGTGAAATGTGCCCGCACCGCCGCTATGACATCGGGTCCGGGAGCCGGAAGCAGGCTCCCGACCCGCCTTGCAATCGCAGGCGCCGGATCGACCCATTCCACCGGCCAGGGCGCGAGTTGCGTCAGGCGCTCCAGAAGCAGCGGATAATGCGTACAGGCTAGCACCACCGTATCGGTTTTGCGCCCGTCGTCGCGGAATGCGGGCGCGATCTCGGCCGCAATCGCCTCGTCTGCCACCGCCTCGCCGCGCAGGAGCGCCTCCGCAAGTGGCGCGAGCCGCGCGCTGCCGACGAGGTCGACCTGACAGTCGCCGGCAAATTCCGCGATCAGCGCACGCGTGTAATCGCGCTTCACCGTGCCCGGCGTCGCCAGCACGGAAATCCGTTTGGTCTTCGACTGCGCACAGGCAGGCTTCACCGCAGGCACGGTTCCGACGAACGGGATCGCATGGCTCGAACGCAAGACCGGCAGCGTGAGTGTCGACGCGGTATTGCAGGCAATCACCACGAGCGCCGGACGATAGCGCGCGATCAGTTCGTCCATCACGGCGGAAACCCGCGCGATCAGCGCATCGTCTTCCAGCCGCCCATAGGGAAACACGGCGTCATCCGCGGCATAGACAAGGTTGAGGTCACGCCTGCTCGCTGCGATTTCGCGCAGCACGGTCAGCCCGCCAAGGCCGGAGTCGAACACCAGCACGGTCGGGTTGACGGAAGTGGCTAACGAATCCTGCATTGGAACCGCAGTTTAGCGCATGAATGCGCCTTTGTTCATCCGGCTTGGTAAACGCGCAGCGCTTCGTTCAACTTCGGTTCTTGCCGCGTTCTCTCGCGGCTTAACTGGATCCCCGAATCCTCGGGCATCGCGTTCATATTCGGCTAGGAAAAGTTACCGCGCATCGCATCTTCGATGCGCGCGAGCAGCACTTCGAGTTCCCGCTCGTTCGAATTTATCTCAACGATTTTATAGTTGCGCTCGCGAAGCCAGCTTTGCTTCGCCGCACGCAAGGCTTTCGCATCGGCCTCTTCCGCCTCCGGCACGACCTCGATGATCAGCCGCAGAGGCTGCGCCAGAAAATCCGTGACATGCGGCCCGATCGGCACGTTGCGCTTGAACTGGCCCGCGAAGCGCTTGTCGTTGGTCAGCGCACGCCAGAGATTGCGCTCCAGCTCCGTCGGATTGCGCCGCAGGAGCCGCGCAAGCCCCTTGCCCGGCGCGGTACCGCTCGCCGTGGACGCGCCCTGCCGGTTCAGAAGCTCGCGCAAAAGCTCCGCCTCGCCGCCCCGCAGGATGCCGCCCGTCGCCGGCCCCTTCGCACCCTGCGCGAGCGTGCGGATCACCCCGTGAAGCGTCTGGATGTCCTGCTCGGTCGGCTCGAGCCGCAGGAAGATATTGCGCAGGTTCACGATCATGTTGTCGCGCTTTTCCGGCGGGCGGAAGAATTCGTGCTGTTCGAGCGCGTTCACGACCGCCGAGAAGAACGCCTCGAACTTGGCCTTGGCTGCGGGCGGTGAGAAGTTCGGCGCCTCGAAGGGCAGCGCATTGCCGGAGGCAAGCTTGTAGAACTCATAGGCGCAGATGATCACCGCCTGCGCGAGATTGAGCGACGCGAAAGCCGGGTTCACCGGCATGGTCAGAATTCGGTCCGCGAGCCCGACCTCATGGACTTCGAGCCCGTTGCGTTCGCGGCCGAACACGAGCGCGGCCTTGTTGCCCGCCTCGACATGCGGATAGAGATCGCGCGCCGCCTGTTCGGGACCCACCACCGGCTTGACCTGATCGTGCTGGCGCGCGGTGGCGGCGATCACGATCGAGCAATCCTCGATCGCCTCGGCCATGGTCGCGTAAAGCTTCGCCTCTTCCAGAATGCGGTCCGCGCCGGACGCCGTGCGGTTCGCGCCCGGATTCGGCCAGCCATCGCGCGGCTTCACGAGCCGCAGCTCCGAGAGCCCGAAATTGCCCATGGCGCGCGCCACCGAGCCGATATTCTCGGCCAGTTGCGGCTCGACCAGCACGATCACCGGCCCCCGGCCTGCGACCCATTGTTTCGTTCGGTCCGTCCCCGCGCCCGGCATGTCAAAAAAGCCTGTAATTACCGCTGATTTCGCGACAAAGGTCGGCTTTCGCCGCCTATTTGCCGATGCTATAGCGACCCCCTGATCGGCGGGCCACTCCGGCCTGCTGTTTCCTGCAAATTTTCCGCGCTTTCATATTCCGCGCTTTCAGGGGAGCTTCATGGCGAAAATCAAGGTCAAGAATCCGGTCGTCGACTTGGACGGAGACGAGATGACACGGATCATCTGGCAGCTCATCAAGGACAAGCTGATCTTCCCGTACCTCGACATCGACCTGCTCTATTACGATCTGTCGATCGAAAAGCGCGACGAGACCAACGACCAGATCACGCTCGATGCCGCAGAGGCCATCAAGAAGCACGGCGTCGGCGTGAAGTGCGCCACCATCACGCCGGACGAAGGCCGCGTGAAGGAATTCAACCTCAAGCAGATGTGGAAGTCGCCGAACGGCACCATCCGCAACGCGCTGGGCGGCGTCGTCTTCCGCGAGCCGATCATCTGCAAGAACGTGCCGCGCCTCGTGCCGGGCTGGACCCAGCCGATCATCATCGGCCGCCACGCTTTCGGCGACCAGTATCGCGCGACCGATACCCTGATCCCCGGCGCCGGCACGCTCAAGCTCGTGTTCGAAGGCCAGGACGGCAAGAAGATCGAAAAGACCGTCTATGAATTCAAGAGTTCGGGCGTCGCGCTCTCGATGTTCAACCTCGATGACTCGATCCGCGACTTTGCCCGCGCCTCGTTCAACTACGGCCTTGCGCGCAACTACCCGGTCTATCTCTCGACCAAGAACACCATCCTCAAGGCCTATGACGGCCGCTTCAAGGATCTGTTCCAGGAAGTGTTCGACAGCGAGTTCAAGGCGCAGTTCGACGAGAAGAAGCTCGTCTACGAACATCGCCTGATCGACGACATGGTCGCAGCCGCGATGAAGTGGTCGGGCGGCTATGTCTGGGCCTGTAAGAACTACGACGGCGACGTGCAGTCCGACACCGTCGCGCAGGGCTTCGGCTCGCTCGGCCTCATGACCTCCGTGCTGACGACGCCGGACGGCAAGACCGTGGAAGCGGAAGCCGCGCACGGCACCGTCACCCGTCACTATCGCCAGCACCAGAAGGGGCAGGAGACCTCGACCAACTCGATCGCGTCGATCTTCGCCTGGACCCGCGGCCTCTCGCACCGCGCCAAGCTCGACGGCAACGCCGAGCTCGCGAAGTTCGCAGCGACCCTCGAGAAGGTCTGCGTCGACACCGTCGAAGCCGGCTACATGACCAAGGATCTCGCGCTTCTGGTCGGCGCCGACCAGAAGTGGCTCTCCACCGAAGGCTTCCTCGACAAGATCGACGAGAACCTGAAGAAGGCCATGGCCTGATCTGAATCTGAATCAGAACTTTAAGTCTGGCGGCCCGGAATGACTCGTTCCGGGCCGTTTTCTTGAATCGGTTTCGGCCGCGCCGCCTGTTGAATCTTTACTTTAACTTGAAGCGGAAAAGCCCGGTTTTACGGGGGTTCAGGAGCGCGACCGCCTGAGCTTCAGGCGGGCGAACCGCGCCCGCCTGCGCAGGAGCCCGGTAAGCGACTTCATGCGCACGGGCCTGCCTTTCCTGCGGAGCGCGGTGAAGGTCTCCGAGGAGAACGCCCGCATGACCGCGACGAAGAACACCGGCACCATCAAAAGCGCCAGGATCACGACCGAGAGCATCCCGCCCATGACGATGGTGCCGAGCGCCTGCTGGCTTTTGGCGCTGGCCCCCGAAGCAATCACCATCGGCGCGACGCCCGCGCAGAACGCGAGCCCCGTCATCAGGATCGGCCGGAAGCGCAGATGGCAGGCCTCCAGTGTCGCGTCTTTCAGCGACCTGCCCTGCTCGCGCAACGCTTTGGCAAACTCGATGATGAGAATGCCGTCCTTTGCCGCAAGCCCGATGATCGTAATGAGCCCGACCGTGAAATAGACGTCGTTCGGCAACCCGCGGAAGGTCGCGGCCAAGACCGCGCCGAGGATGCCGAGCGGCACCGTCAGCAGCACTGCGAGCGGAATGGTCCAGCTCTCATAAAGGGCCGCGAGCACGAGAAACACGAGGAGCGCCGAGAGCGCGAGCAGAAGCGGTGCCTGTGCGCCGGAAAGCTTCTCCTGCAACGACTGCCCGGTCCATTCATAGCCGAAGCCGCGCGGAAGCTGGCGCGCGAGCCGCTCCATTTCCGAGATCGCATCGCCCTACGTATAGCCGGGCGCAGCCTCGCCGCTGATCCGCACGGACTGATAGTAGTTGAAGCCGACGATCTGCGAGGCGCCGACCGTCCAGGTTACCGTTGCAAAGGATGACAGCGGCACCAGCTGCCCGCGGGAATTGCGCACGTTATAGGTGAGCACTTCTTCCGCCTGCATCCGCGCCGGCCGGTCGCTCTGCACGACGACGCGCTGCATGCGGCCGCGGTTCGGGAAGTCGTTGATATAGGCCGAACCAAGATTGGTGGAGACGGTGTTGTTGATCTCCTCGAAGGTGACGCCGAAGGCGGCGGCCTTCTCGCGGTCGATGTTGAGTTCGATCTGCGGCGCGGGCGATAGCCCCTCGACATAGACGTTGCTCAGAATCGGGCTTCGCGCGGCGGCCGCGAGTAGTTGGTCCTTCGCTCGCATCAGTTCGTCGTAGCCCTTCTGGCCGCGGTCCTGCAGTCGGAAACTGAAGCCCGAAGAATTGCCGAGGTTGTCGATCGGCGGCGGCTCCAGCGCCGAGATCCGCGCGTCGCGGATCGTGCGGCCGAGCTTCTGGTTCACTTCCTCGACAATGCTTGCAGCGGAATCGTTCGCGCCGCGCTCGGACCAGTGCTTGAGCGTGATGAAGGCCTGCGCCGTATTCATGCCCTGACCGAGAAAGCTGAAGCCGGTCAGGAACGTGATCTTGTCGACGCCCGCGCGCTGCAGCAGAAACTTCTCGACCTCCTGCACGGCGGCAAGCGTCCGGTTATAGGAAGCCTCGGGCGGCGTCTGCACGTCCACGGTGATGAAGCCCTGATCGTCCACCGGCAGAAAGCCGCCCGGCAGCCGCATCAATCCCCACGACACGCCGGCAAGCAATGCCGCGTAGATCAGCATGAGACGTCCCGCCCGCGGCAGCGACCAGCCGACCACTTCCCGATAACGGTCGCGGGCGCGATCCATCTTGCGGTTGAACCAGCCGAACAGGCCCTTCTTTTCGTGATGATGTCCGGCTTTCACCGGCTTCAGCATGGTCGCGCAGAGCGCAGGCGTCAGCGACAGCGCCATCAGCGCGGAAAATCCGATCGCGGCCACCATGGTGATCGAGAACTGCTTGTAGATGATGCCGACCGAGCCCGGGAAGAACGCCATCGGAATGAAGACCGAAACCAGCACCAGCGTGATGCCGATGATGGCGCCGGTGATCTG
>JAEZFA010000083.1 GCA_023417665.1 Pseudomonadota bacterium
CGATTACATTGAGCGCTTCTACAATCCGAAGCGCAGGCATTCTACGATCGGATATCTGAGCCCGATGGAGTTCGAGCAGAAGGCTGGATTAGCTTAGGCGGGTGTCAACGAAACCGGGTGCAGGCCACCGGGCGTGATCGCGCATAAAGGCGCATTCGCGAATTTCCGTTGCGGCTTTCTCGACGGGCGCGACGATGCGCGGCTCGCTTCGCTGGTCGATGAAATGCGCGAGGCGAAAGTCGAGGCGACGGTCTCGGGAAACATCCGGAAGAATCTCTGGGAGAAGTTCGTGTTTCTCGTCGGCGTGTCGGGCGCGACCGCGAGCACGCGGCAAGCGATGGGGCCGATCCTTGTCGACCCCGATACGCGCGCCCTGTTCGAAAGTCTCATGCAAGAGACGGAAGCGGTCGGCGTGAAAGCGGGGGTCGAGATCGAAGGCGAGGCGACGAAGCTGATGCAGGTCGCAAACGGCATGGGCGCGAATATCAAGGCCTCGATGCTGGAAGATCTGGAGCGCGGCAACCGGCTCGAACTCGACTGGCTGCAGGGCAAGGTGGTCGAGCTCGGAAGGGAGCTCGGCGTGCCGACGCCGGCAAACGAGTACGTCTATAAAGTGCTGAAGCTGCTCAGAAACGGCCAAGGCGCCTGAAGACGAAACCAACGGTAGTTTCAGGCGTTATTGCCTTCGAGGCCGATGGGGGTGCGCTTGGCGAGCCGGTTATCCGTTTTCATCAATGCTTCTGCCGGCACGGCAAAGGCGCAGGACAGGCAGGCGCTGGAAGCCGCGCTCGAGGAGGCACTCTCGAAGCACGGGCTTACCGCCGAAATCAACTTTCCCGAAGGCAGCGACCTGGCGGCGGCGGTGAAGGCTGCACGCGATAGCGGCGCGGACGGCATCGTCGTCGGCGGTGGCGACGGCACGATCCGCACGGCCGCCGCGGCTCTCGCCGGCTCCGACGTGCCGCTCGGCGTCTTGCCGCTCGGTACGCTCAACCATTTCGCCAAGGATCTGGGCCTGCCGCTGAAGCTCGAGGATGCGATCGGCGTGTTTGCCGCCCGCAATATTCGGGCGATCGACGTTGCCGAGGTCAACGGCGAAATTTTCATCAACAACTCCTCGATCGGGATTTACCCGTTTCTCGTGCTCGACCGCGAGCGCATGCAGGAGGAGGGCAAGCAGAAGTGGCATGCCGCGATGCTCGCGTCGATCCGGGCGTTGCGGAAATTTCCGCTGCGCAGATTACGCGTGAAGGTCGAAGGCGAGACGATATTGCACCGGACGCCGGTGATCTTCGTCGGCAATAACGCATATGGGCTCGACGCCGGCACGACCGGTAAGCGCGAGCGGCTGGATCGCGGGGAGCTTTCGATTCATGTCGCGAAAGTCGAATCGCGCAAGGGCTTCCTGAAACTCGTGCTGCGCGGCATGCTCGGCCGGCTTCGTACCAGCACGGACCTTCAGGTCATCAACGCAACTTCCGCCGAAGTCACCTCGCGCACGAGCCGGATGCCGGTCGCGCTGGACGGCGAGGTGGAAATGCTGGAGCCGCCGCTGCGCTACAGGATTCGCAAGGCGGCGCTGAAGGTGTTCGTGCCGGTCGATCCGGCATGAAGAAGATCGCGCATCTTTCCGATATGCATTTCGGCCATCACGAACCTTCTATAACGGCCGACCTTTTGAAAAGCGTCGAAGCGGAGCGCCCCGATCTCGTCGTGCTTTCCGGCGACTTCACGCAACGCGCACGTCGCGCGCAGTTCGAGGCCGCGCGGGATTTCGTCAAGGCACTGCCGGAGCCGAGGCTCGTGATTCCCGGCAATCACGATATGCCGCTCTGGAATGTCGTGGCGCGGCTGTGCTGGCCGTTCGCGAATTACAATCGCTACATCGCGCCGCTCGGCGTCGCCGGGCAGAGCTATCGCGACGAGGAGATGGCGGTGATCGGGCTGAACACCGCGCGCCGCTTCACCGGAAAGAACGGCCGCGTTTCGAAAGAGCAGGTCGACCGGGTGGAGGCGTTCTTTCGTGATCTCGGCGAGAAGGTCACGCGCGTCGTGGTCACGCATCATCCGCTCGGGCAGGTCGCGAACGAGGTGTTCGTCGATCTCGCTTTCCGCGCCGAGCTGGCGCTGCCGCGCGTCGTGCGCGCCGGAACGCAGATGTTGCTGTCCGGGCACCACCATCGGGGCTTGAGCGGCACCATCGAGGAAACCGAAGACCGGGAGCAGGCGCTGATCGTCTATGCCGGCACCGCGAATTCGACGCGCACCCGCGAAGGCGACGGCAACGCCTATAACCTCATCCTGATCGAAGGCGCGGAGGTCGAAGTGCGGATCATGCGCTGGGTGCCGGGCATCGGTTTCCGGGAAGGGCGCACGTCACGCTATCGTTATGGCGACGACGGCTGGCAATTGTTGCCGACGAGCGCGGAGAGCCTATGATCGCGCGGCCAAGGGGAACGCGATGCCGGCAATCACATACAAGGCTCCGGCCGACTACACGCAGGCCGAATACCAGAAGCTTCTGAATAGCTGGGAAAGCGAGCACGCCGCATCTGCCGACCGGAAGGACATCGCGATTGTCGGCGCCGGCATGTCGGGGTTGCTCTGCGGGTGGCTGCTGCGGCGCGCCGGTCATCGGGTGCGCGTCTATGAGGCCAACAACATTCCCGGCGGCCGCGTGAAAACCATGCGCGACGGCTTCACCAACGGCCTTTATGCGGAAGCCGGCGCGATGCGTATACCAGTGAAGCACCGCCTTACGCTCGGGCTCGTCGCGCAATTCGGGCTTTCAACCTGGAATTTCCAAAACGCCTGCGAGCAGACGTTTCTGCACTTCGGCAACAAGCGAACGCCGCGCAGCAAGATCAAGGGCGCGAAGCTGGGTCCGCTCGGCATGTTCGGGCTCGCGCAAAGCGATCCCTGTTATGCGCAGCCGGCCGAGCAGATTTTCATCCTGTGCCTCGAGAATTATATCCGGCGGCAGTGCGACCTGCCGGACAGTTTCACGCTGGATGCGATCGACGGGAATTCTGCCTCCGCCGAGGACCAGCGAACGTTCCACCGGATACGGGCGGCGCTGGACGTCTTGTCCTTGCGCGAGTTCCTCAAGGACGAGGCCTATCTGAGCCGCGAGAAGAAGGCCGAGACGAAACTCTCGCCGGCCGCGCAGGATTTTGTCGTGCTGCTCGAGAATCTCGAAAGCCTGCTGTCGAATTCGATGACGGCGATTCTTGACGATCTGCTCGCGCTCTCAAGCGCGGAGTACAAGCAGATCGCGGGCGGCATGGACCTCCTGCCCAAGCGATTGGCGGAGGAGGTGGCGGAGATTACCGAATACAACCAGCGCGTCGTCGTGGTGGATACCAACGAGCATCTGCGTAACGACCGGGTCTATGTCGAGCTCGAGAACCGCGCGACCGGCAACAAGTCGATCCGCAAGTTCGACCTGATCGTTTACGCGATTCCGTTCACCGGGCTCCGGCATATCCGCACCAACGGTTTCACCGACTTTGCCAAGCGCCGCGCCATCCGCCAGCTTCACTATGACAATGCCTGCAAGGTGGTGCTCGAGTTTTCGGAGCCGTTCTGGGACGAAGACAAAATCACCGGCGGTTCGACCATCACCGATTTTCCGATCCGCCGGATCGTCTATCCGATCAACGAACAGCACGAAGGCAGGCACGGCCATTGCGTGCTGCTCGCAAGCTATACCTGGGGCGCGGACAGCCTGCGCTGGAGCGCGCTCAAACCCCACGACCGCATCCGGCATGCGCTGAGCGACGTGGCGCAGGTGCATGGCACGACCTATGAGGAACTCGCGCCGAAGTGCGTCGGCGGCATGTCGCATACCTGGGATCAGGATGAATTCGCGAGCGGAGCGTTCGCGCTGTTCGAACCCTATCAGCTCGGCGATCTGTTCAGCGACGTGTGGCGGCCTTCCGGTATGTCGCATTATTGCGGCGAACATACTTCGCTGAAGCACGGCTGGATCGAGGGGGCGGTGGAGTCGGCGATCCGTTGTGCTTCGGAGATTTGCAGCCGGATCGAAGCCGACCCGGAACTGACGGAAACGCACGAAGTTTCGAAGGGGCCGGAATTAGCAGCGACGTCAAAATAAAAGGCCGCCCGAAAGAGCGGCCTTTTAAGGAATGAACGTCGCGGCCTAGCGAACCATGACCTGGTATTTGTTGAGCGTGATTTCCTTGCCGCCGAAGGCGATGTTGCAGCCCTGCCAGTCGGCACGGAATTTTCCGATATGTAGCCCGCCGCCATATTGCGCGCGGCAATGTTGTCCGTTGCCTTCGTGTCCGCCCTGCACGGCATTCGGCGGCAGATAGCCGTTCGAAGCATTCACCCAGCCGCGCTGTTGCGCGTGTGCCGAAACAGCGCCTGCAAGCAATGCAGCCGCCGTCAGCAGAACTCCAACTTTCATTGATTTTCCCCAGAGACGTAAAACGCCGTCACCCCGACGGCTGGCGCATTATGGCTGCGGCGTATTCGGAGGCAATGGGGCCAAAGAAAAAGCCCGCTCTTTCGAGCGGGCTTTTCGTTTCGTATCTGGCTGCGCGGATGAGAAATCCATCCCGCCACCAAAGCCGGCCTTGGCCGGCTTTGGAATTTTAAATGATGGGCGGCTCTGGATTTCCGACTTGCGTCAGAAGTCCATTCCACCCATGCCGCCGCCCGGCATCGCCGGGGCAGCCGCGCCACCCTTCTTCGGCAGCTCGGCGACCATGGCTTCGGTCGTGATCAGGAGCGAAGCGACCGAAGCGGCGTCCTGCAGTGCAGTGCGCACGACCTTGGTCGGGTCGATGATGCCCTTCTTGAACATATCGACATATTCGCCCGACTGCGCGTCGAAGCCGAAGGAGTAGGTGTCCTTCTCGAGGATCTTGCCGACGATGACCGAGCCGTCTTCGCCCGCGTTCAGCGCGATCTGGCGAGCCGGAGCCTGGATCGCCTTGCGGACGATCTCGACGCCGGTGCGCTGGTCGTCGTTCTCGGGCTTCACGCGCGAGAGCGCCTTGACCGAACGCAGGAGGGCAACGCCGCCGCCCGGCAGCACGCCTTCTTCCACGGCCGCGCGGGTCGCGTGCATGGCATCATCCACGCGATCCTTCTTTTCCTTCACTTCGACTTCGGTGGCACCGCCGACGCGGATGACGGCAACGCCGCCAGCCAGCTTCGCGAGACGCTCCTGAAGCTTTTCCTTGTCGTAGTCCGAGGTGGTTTCCTCGATCTGCGCCTTGATCTGGGCGACGCGCGCCTCGATGTCGGCCTTCTTGCCGGCGCCGTTGACGATCGTGGTGTTTTCCTTGTCGATCATCACCTTCTTGGCGCGGCCGAGCATGTTGAGCTGAACGCTCTCCAGCTTGATGCCGAGATCTTCCGAGATCGCGGTGCCGCCGGTCAGGATCGCGATGTCCTGCAGCATGGCCTTGCGGCGATCGCCGAAGCCCGGAGCCTTCACCGCCGCAACCTTGAGGCCGCCGCGGAGCTTGTTCACGACGAGGGGCGCGAGCGCTTCGCCTTCGACTTCTTCGGCGATGATCAGGAGCGGCTTGCCCGACTGCACCACGGCTTCGAGAACCGGGAGCATTTCCTGCAGCGAGGAGAGCTTCTTCTCGTTGATCAGAATGTAGGCGTCGTCCATTTCAACGCGCATCTTGTCGGCGTTGGTGACGAAGTAGGGCGAGATGTAGCCGCGGTCGAACTGCATGCCTTCGACGACATCGAGTTCGGTTTCCAGCGACTTGGCTTCTTCAACCGTGATGACGCCCTCGTTGCCGACCTTCTTCATCGCGTTGGCGAGGAACTTGCCGATTTCGGCGTCGCCGTTCGCGGAGATGGTGCCGACCTGCGCGACTTCCTCATTGGAAGTGATCGCCTTGGAGTTCTTCTTGAGGTCCGCGACGATGGTTTCGACCGCGAGGTCGATGCCGCGCTTGAGGTCCATCGGGTTCATGCCGGCGGCAACGGACTTTGCGCCTTCCTTCACGATCGCCTGGGCGAGTACGGTTGCGGTCGTGGTGCCGTCACCGGCGAGGTCGTTGGTCTTCGAAGCGACTTCGCGGACCATCTGTGCGCCCATGTTCTCGAACTTGTCCTCAAGCTCGATTTCCTTGGCGACGGTGACGCCGTCCTTGGTGATGCGGGGCGCGCCGAACGACTTGTCGATCACGACGTTGCGGCCCTTGGGGCCAAGCGTGACCTTCACGGCATTGGCGAGAATGTCGACGCCGCGGAGCATCTTGTCCCGCGCTTCGACCGAGAATTTTACTTCTTTGGCAGCCATTGAGTTTTACTCCTGTTTCTCGACGGGCTCGCTTACGCGGCCTTCTTCTTGGCGGAAGTCTTTTCGATCACGCCGAGAACGTCGGATTCCTTCATGATGATGAGGTCTTCGCCGTCGATCTTCACTTCGGTGCCGGACCACTTGCCGAACAGGATGTGGTCGCCAACCTTGATGTCGATCGGAATGAGCTTGCCGGCTTCGTCGCGGCCGCCGGAGCCGACAGCGATCACTTCGCCTTCGGCCGGCTTTTCCTTCGCGGAATCCGGAATGATGATGCCCGACTTCGTGCGCTCGTCGGCCTCAATGCGGCGGACGACGACACGGTCATGCAGCGGACGGAATTTCATAGACAGTCCTCCAAGACCTTGATTTTGTGAGCGAATTGGAAGGGCGCACGTTTTAGCTGCGCCCGTCAGCGAGATGGGAGCGGGTTTTCGGCCCTTCAAGGGGGAAAGTCAAATTTTTTGGCACTGAGGCGAGGGGAGTGCCAGAGACTCGCAGAAGTTGTTAGCCGCCGCCGGGCGTTGCTGCTAGTGCTTTGATTCTAAACACAAAATTCATTATTCGGGCTTGTAATCGATCCGGGCCGGCAGAAACATTCGACGTCCGACCACATTAAGGATGTCCGATGAATCGCGTCTCTGATGACTTCAAGCGGCAGCTCGAAGGCTACGGGCTGACGACCGCGCAGATCCTTTATCGCCTGCCCGACCACCCGCAGCTCCTGCAAAGCTACGTCTGGCAGGAATACGACCTGTTCCCGAAATTCCCGACGCTTACGAAATTCCTCGACTTCTGGAGGCGCGAACTCGCCGGACCACTGTTTTCGGTGACGGTCGCGCATGCGCGGCTGATCAAGCCTTCGGAATTCCGGACGGTGAACGGGGAGTATTTGCTGCACTAGCGCTCAAACATCCTGCGGCGTTGCCCGCGACGTCCGGCGGGTTGATGCTGGCGGCATGATTTCCACCCGCGCGCCTTACAGCTATCGCGACGACCCGGCAGTCCCGGATTTTCCGGACGACAGACCGGTGATCATTTTCGATGGCTATTGCGCGCTTTGTTCGGGATGGGCGCAGTTTGTCCTCAGGCACGATCCGCAAGGAAAGTATCGGCTGCTCGCCGCGCAATCGAAGCTCGGCCATGCGCTCTATGTCCATTACGGCCTGGATCCCGAAGACTACGAGACCAATATCCTGATCGACGGTGGCGTGGCCTATTTCAAGTCGGAAGGATCAATCCGCATGGCGGAGGGGCTGGGTTTTCCCTGGTCGCTGGTCGGCGTCTTTCGCGTGCTGCCGCTCTCGATTCGCGATCCGATGTACGGCTTTGTTGCAAGAAACCGCCTGAAGTTCTTTGGCAAGCGCGAAACCTGTTACTTGCCCGACAAGAAATACGAAGGCCGGTTTCTGGCATGAAGGTTCTGATACTCGGCGGCTATGGCAATTTTGGCGGCCGGCTTGCGAGGCTGCTCGCGGACGAGGAGCGATTGACGCTGCTGATTGCGGGACGCGACCGCGCAAAAGCGGATGCTTTCATCGGCGGGCTTCAGGCAAAAGCAAAACTCGAGAGCTTTCTTTTCGATCGCGGCGGCGATGTCGAGGCGCAGCTACGCGCCGCTGCGCCGGATATCGTCGTCGATGCAAGCGGTCCGTTTCAGGTTTATGGCGACAATCCTTATCGCGTTGTGAAAGCGGCGATCGCCAATGGGGTGCATTACCTCGATCTCGCGGACGGTGCGGCGTTTGTCGAAGGTGTGCGCGCGTTCGATGCCGAGGCGCGCGAGCGGGACCTGTTTGTGATTTCAGGGGCAAGCACGACGCCGGCCCTGACCGGAGCGGCTTTTCGCGCGTTGCGAACGCGCCTGCATCGCGTCGATCGCTATTCCGGCGGCATTGCGCCGTCACCGCATGCGGAAATTGGCGTCAATGTATATCGCGCGATCGCCAGTTATGCGGGAAAGCGCGTAAGGCTGCGTCGCGACGGCGGCGATGCGGAAGCCTATGCGTTGATCGATGCACGGAATTTTACCATCGCGCCGCCGGGCTATCTGCCGCTGCATCGTCGCCGCTTTTCTCTGATCGAGGTGCCCGATCTCAATCTGTTTTCACGCATGGCGCCGTCCTTGCGCGATACGTGGTTCGGTGCGGGTACCGTGCCGGAATTGCTGCATCGGATGTTGAATGTCGCGGCGTCGCTGGTTCGCTGGCGCTTGCTGCCTTCGCTCGCCTTGTTCGGAAAATTATTCCATCGGGTGACGCACATGGCCCGGTTCGGCGAGGATCGCGGCGGTCTGTTCGTGTGCGTGGAGGGCACGGACGAAAGCGGCGGCGAGGTGGAATACTCCTGGCATCTTGTCGCCGAAGGCGACGATGGTCCGTTTATTCCGGCCATGGCCAGCGAGGTTTTGATCCGAAAGTGTCTTGCGCAAAATATTCCCGCATCCGGTGCGCGCTCCGCGGAGTCCGTGCTTACGCTGGAGGATCAAGCCGCGAGCTTCGAGAAACGCTCAATTCATGCGGGTTTCCGGGCGCGGCGGTGGCCTGCCGCCGAGCCGGTATTCGAGCAAATCCTCGGTCCGGCCTATAGCCGATTGCCGCAAGCGGTTCGCGCTTTCCATGGCAGGCAAGGGGACTTCAAGGTGCACGGTCGTGCCGCGATCGATCGGGGCAGGAATCCGCTGTCGAAATTGATCGCCGTAATCCTCGGATTCCCCGAGGCCGCTGAAGATGTGCCTGTTACGGTCGAAGTCACGGCAACGCCGGCAGGCGAAATCTGGCGGCGAACGTTTGGTGAGAAGTCGTTTCAGAGCGAATTGAAAGCGGGCGCGGAGCGTTTCGAATATCTGCTCCAAGAACGTTTCGGGCCGTTGCGCTTCGGCATTGCCCTCGTCGTTGAAGCGGACAGGCTGCGGTGGGTCATGCGCCGGGCGACGTTTCTGGGGCTCACCTTGCCGGAATTTTTCCTACCAAGAGGCGAGGTTTTCGAATCCGGCGCGGCAGACGATTTTTATTTTTACGTCGAGATCGCGCTGCCCCTTATCGGCCTGATCGTGCGCTATCGGGGTACGCTCGATCTGCGATGAATGATCGGCGGCTCCGGGGGCGACGTCTGGCGTCGCCCCGTCAAGCGAGCGCGACTATCCCCGTCCCACGAACGGCATCTTGGTCGCCATAACATTCATAAAGAGCACGTTGGCATCGAGCGGCAGCGAGGCGATGTAGACGATCGCGTTCGCGACGTGCTCGACCGCGACGCGCGGTTCCACCTTGGTCGTGCCATCGGGCTGCAGTACTCCCTGCGCCATGCGGTCGGTCATCGGAGTGACCGCATTGCCGATGTCGATCTGGCTGCAGGCGATGTCATAGGCACGGCCGTCGAGCGAAGTCGCGCGCGTCAACCCCGATACCGCGTGCTTGGTCGAAGTATAAGGCGCGGAGAAGGGGCGCGGCGCGTAAGCGGAAATCGAGCCGTTGTTGATGATGCGGCCGCCGCGTGGCGACTGCGCCTTCATGATCTTGAAGGCTTCCTGCGTGCAGATGAAGGGGCCGGTGAGGTTCGCGGCGACGGTCGCGTTCCAGTCGTCGAGAGTGATGTCCTCGAGCGGGACCGGCGGTGTCCCACGTCCGGCATTATTGAAGACGACATCCAGCCGTCCGAACTTTTCCTTGGTCTTGGCGAAGAGCGCCTTCACCTGCGCCGGATCGCCGACATCGGTCGGCACCACAAGACATTCGGCGCCGGCTGCTTCGATTTCCTTCGCAACCTCGTCGAGCGGTGCCTTGGTCCGGCTCGCAATCACAAGATTGAAGCCGGCTTTCGCAAGCGCTACTGCCGATGCCCGTCCGATGCCCGAGCCTGCGCCCGTAACCAATGCGATCTTGCGCGAAGCAGCCATCGCCATTCACTCCCTTTTGCTTTCTGATTTTCAGTTTGTTGCCCGACGTTATGCCGGGATCGACGCCTTACCGTTTTGGATTCTGCTGTTGCAGAACTTTCGGTGCCGGCTGCCCGGCGGTCAATTGCGCATTTGCAGCATTGGCGTGCGCCGCGGTACGGGGCAGCACGGTGTCGAGCCCATCGGACGGCATGGCTTCGACCGGCCGGGTCGAATAAGGCGGGCGCGGAATCGCAATGTGCGCAGCGCGCAGCGCGGCCGACCAGCGTTCGCGCAGGTCGGTGAAGTAGGGTTCTCCCGGCATGATGCGATAGTTCAGCTCGATGCCGAGCGAGTCACGCCGGATCACCGCGATGTCGATCGGCAGGCCGACCGCGAGGTTCGAGCGCATGGTCGAATCCATCGAGATCAGGCTGATCTTCAGCGCGTCATACAGGTCGGTGTCGAAATTCACCGCGCGGTCGAGAATGGGCTTGCCGTATTTGTGCTCCCCGATCTGCAGATAGGGCGTGTCGGTGGTGCATTCGATGAAGTTGCCGGCGGCATAGACCATGAAGAGGCGCAGGCGCCGGCCCGCGACCTGGCCGCCGAACAGGAAGGAGACGTCGAAGTTGATCTCCGAGTCCTCCATGAACTTCGCATCGCTTTCGTAGACCATGCGCACCGCGCGGCCGACGCGTTGTGCGGCCTGAAACATGGTCGGCGCATCGGTCAGTTTTTCGAGTTCGCCGGTTTCCGGATTCTCGATGCCTTCGGAGAGCAGGCTGACCACGGTCTGCGAAACCGAAAGGTTCCCGGCCGACGCGAGCGCCATCACACGCTTGCCCGGTTCCTCGAACAGATGGAGTTTGCGAAAGGTCGAGATGTTGTCGAGACCCGCGTTGGTGCGCGTGTCGCCGATCATCACGATGCCGTCGCGAACCAGAATTCCGCAGCAATAGGTCATCGACTCAAGGGTTCCCGGTGCCGGGGGCGGAGTATGCCCGACTGCTGCAACGCGGCAAGTGCCGGAAGCTGCGGTCTTTTGGATAGGTTACTGCTGGGATTGGCGGCTCGCCTGATCGACCGAAACCTTCACCGCCATGGCCTCGCCGAGCCCGCCATAGCGGGTGCCGCGGACCGGGGCGGCGCCGAGATAATCGAGGCCGATCGCAACCCGGACATGGGCCTCGGTGGCACAGATGCCGTTGGCGGGGTCGAAGGCGATCCAGCCGAGATCGGGCAGGAAAGCCTCGGTCCAGGCATGGCCGGACTCGGTATCCACCACGCCGTCGCCGCGCAGGAAATATCCGCCGACATAGCGCGCGGGAATCCGCAGGTGGCGCGCGGCGGAGCAGAAAATATGCGCATAATCCTGGCAGACGCCGTGCTTGTTGGCGAAAGCCTGCTGCGCCGTGGTGGAGGTCGCGGTCGCGTCCACGTCGAACTTGAACGCCGCATAGATATGTTGCTGCATCGCGTGCAGCGTCTCCAGCGCCGGCCGGGTTCCGTTGCCGCTGATTTCATCCGCCCATTGCATGATGTCGGCGTCGGGCAAAGTGAGATCGGTCTGGCGCAGATAGAAAGAGGGCGGAAATTTTTCCCGCGTGCCGCGCACGATGCCGTGCGAGTCCTGCGTTTCCACTTCGCCGGCGACGCGCACCGCGAGTTCGGAAATCGGACCGTCGACGGTGAAGGTATGGGTCAGGTTGCCGAACGCATCCTCGCGCGGCTCGACGCGGCAATCCTCGGAAACTTCCACGCGCCAGCGCACGACATACTGGCCGTCATGGGCGCGGGGCGACAGACGCAGAATCTGGATCGCCCGCGTGGCGGGCGTGTCGTAACGATAGATGGTTTCGTGCGCGATCCGGATTCGCATTGCTTCCTAACTCGTTATGCCCGGCCTTGTGCCGGGCATCCACGTCTTCTTCCCATCGAACACCGTTAAGGCGTGGATGCCCGCGACAAGCGCGGGCATGACGACAAAATAAAGGTGCGAGTGTGTCACTTCAAATCAAATACTGATCGCCGATCGCGTTCCCGACGCGATTGTTGTCGATCAGGAACTGGGTGATGAATTCGTGCAGGCCGGACTGGAAGATGTCTTCCATTTTCCCGTTTTCCAGCTTGCCGGTGACGGAGCGGGCGAGACGCTGCGCCTGTCCCTGCCGGCCGTAAAATTGCGAGAGATCGTCGAGATAGCGATTGATGTTCTCGTAGCAGCTTGCGAGCGAGCGCGGCATCTGCCGGTTCAGGATCAGAAGATCGGCGACGAGCCACGGCTTCACGCTGTCGCGATAGACCCAATGATAGCTGGTGCGCGCCGAAACCGAGCGCAAGATCGAGGTCCACTGGAAATAGTCGAGCGGGCCGCCGACCTGCGCCTCGCGCGGTAACAGCACATGATACTTCACGTCGAGGATGCGCGCGGTGGCGTCGGCGCGTTCGACCAGAAAGCCGAGGCGCGAGAACCAATAGGCGTCGTTCCTGAGCATGGTGCGGAAAGAAGTGCCGTCGAAACGCACCGAAGTTTCGGTGACGAAATTCAGGAAACGCGTGAACTCCTCGCGCGTGATCCGCTTGGGGTCATAGCGGTGCAATTCATGCCATGCGGAATTGATTGTATCCCACATCTGGCCGGTTAGCGCCGTACGCACCGAACGCGCATTGGTGCGGGCGATCTCCAGGCAGTTGCGGATCGAGGAGGGGTTGTCGAGCGCGAAAGCAAGATATTCGGTAACGGTGCGCTCGTTGGCTTCCTCGTATTTCTCCTTGAAGGAAATCGCGCAGCCCGCGGTTGCGATCGCGGAGTCCCATTCGTTGGTCTGGTTGCCGTAGCCCTGCGGCAGCGCGGAGAGCCGGTAGGTCGCGTCGAGAATGCGCGCGAGACATTCCGCGCGTTCGACGTAACGGGACAGCCAGTAGAGGTTGCTTGCGGTGCGTGAGAGCATGTCAGCGATCCAGCACCCAGGTGTCTTTGGTTCCGCCGCCCTGGCTTGAATTCACCACCAGCGAGCCCTTGGAAAGCGCGACGCGGGTCAGGCCGCCCGGCACGATCCGGGTGCGGTCGCGTCCGGTGAGCACGAAGGGCCGCAAGTCCACATGGCGCGGTGCGATGCCTTCCTCGACGAAAGTGGGGCAGGTGGAAAGCGCGAGCGTCGGCTGTGCGATGAAGCCTTCGGGAGCTGCTTTCACCTTGGCCGCGAAGTTCTCGATGGTCTTCTTGTCGGCGGCGGGGCCGATCAGCATGCCGTAGCCGCCGGAGCCGTGGACTTCCTTCACCACCAGCTTGTCGATGTTCTCCAGTACATATTTCAGTTGATCGGGCTCGCGGCAGCGCCAGGTTTCGACGTTCTTCAGGATCGGCTCTTCGCCGAGATAGAATTTGATGATGTCGGGCATGTAGCTGTAGACGGCCTTGTCGTCGGCAATGCCGGTCCCGACCGCGTTCGCAAGCGTCACATTGCCGGCCTGATAGACCGACATCAGCCCCGGCACGCCGAGCATCGAATCCGGACGGAAGGCGAGCGGGTCGATGAAGTCGTCATCGACGCGGCGATAGATGACATCGACGCGCTTCGGTCCTTCGGTCGTGCGCATGTAGAGCATGTCGCCCTTGACGAACATGTCGCGGCCTTCGACCAGTTCGCAGCCGAGCTTGTCGGCAAGGAACGAGTGCTCGTAATAGGCCGAATTATAGATGCCGGGCGTCATGATGCAGACGTTGGGCTCGCCCGACGAATTGCCCGGCGCGACCGACTTCAGCGTTGCCAGGAGTTCGTCAGCGTAGTTGTCGACGGGCGCCACCGGATGATCGATGAAAAGCTCCGGAAAGAGCCTTAGCATGATCTCGCGGTTCTCGAGCATGTAGGACACGCCGGAAGGCACGCGCGCGTTGTCTTCCAGCACATAGAAATTGTCCGGATCGACGCGGACGACATCAATGCCCGCGATCATCACGTAAATGTCGTGCGGCACCCGCTGGCCGTTCATCTCGGGGCGGAACACCGGATTGCCGTAGATCAGTTCTTCCGGGACGAGGCCCGCGCGCAAGATTTCGCGTTTATGGTAGGCGTCGCTGAGATACATGTTCAGCGCTTTGACGCGCTGCTCGAGGCCCCGCGAAAGCTTCTGCCATTCGCCGCGATTGAGAATGCGGGGAATGATGTCGAAGGGGATCAGCCGCTCGGTGGAGGCGGTATCGCCATAGACGGCGAAGGTGATGCCGATCCGCCGGAAGATGAATTCCGCTTCCTTGCGGCGATAGTCGAGCACGTCCTTCGGAATGGTATCGAGCCAGTGCGCCAGCTGTTGGTAAGCGGGCCGGACTGAGCCGTCGGGCGTACGCATCTCGTCATAAAAGGCAGGGCTACGCGAGGACAAATCGGGCTCCGGTATTGTGCCCGCAATCATGCCAGTCAATCGGCTTTGGCGCAAAAGGCGGCAACGCACAGGACTTTGGCAACGCGCCCAAGGATTAAGCGTTCCGCCGGAAACGGCTCAAAGCGCCGCAATCACCCCGGGATCGACGCTTGCCGCAAACAGCCGCTCAACCTCGGCGCTGCGGCGCTCCAAGGCGGCGCGCTGGTTGATATAGCCCTTGTCGGTGATCTCGTTGGCGTCGATCGAGGGGGCATCGGGGAGCAGAATCGCGCGGCCGACTTTGGTGGAGAGGCCGGACTGCGCCGTGTTCCATTTTTTGAGCGCTGCCTCGACATGGGCGCGCACCACGGGGTGGTTCGCAAGCGCGGAAAGCGGCGTGGTGGCGTCGAGTCCGGCGACTTTCGCGGCACCAGCCGCATTGAGCCAGGCCAGCACGCCGATGTTCTGGCGGCCTTCGCCACAAACGACCATGTCCTGCACGACCGGCGAACAGGCGGCGATCAGTGCGACCCGCAGCGTGCCAACCTGCACCCAGGTGCCGCTGGTGAGCTTGAAGTCTTCGGCAAGCCTTCCGTCAAAAACCAGCCCCTTGTTCGGATCGTTCGGATCGGCAAAGCGCACGGCGTCGCCGGATTTATAGAAGCCGTCTTCGTCAAAGCCGGATTTCGTCTGGTCCGGGCGCTTCCAGTAGCCTTGTCGCGTCACGTTTGGTCCGCGCACCCTGATTTCAAGCTTGTTGCCGGAGGGAACGAGCCTCGTTTCGACGCCAAGGCACGGCACCCCGATCACGCCGGGGCCGTCGGCATAGAAATGCTGCATCAGGGAGAGCGGGGAGGTTTCGGTGGTGCCCCATGCGGTGGTCATCGGCACGCGCGAACCCGTGGTCCTGATCGCGAGATTTTCCAGCCGCTCCCACAAATCTTTCGGGAGCGACGCGCCGGCGTAGAAAATCATCTGCAGCCGCGCGAAGAATTTCTGCGCGAGCGCATCATCCTTTTCCAGATGCGGCAGGATTGCGGAATAGCCGGCGGGTACATTGAAATAGGTGGTCGGCGAAACCTCGGTAATGTTCTTCACCGTGATTTCGGCAAGACCCGGCGCGGGCTTGCCGCCGTCGATATACATGGTGCCGGCGAGCCGTTGCGTGAGGTTGAAGCAGAAGCTGCCGCCGAAGGTGTGATTCCACGGCAGCCAGTCGCACAGCACGAGCGGGCTTTCCTCCAGATAGGGCCAGGTCGAAACGATCTGTTCCTGGTTTGCGGTCAGCATGCCGTGCGTCGAGACGACCGCTTTTGGCAGGTTGGTCGAGCCGGAGGTGAACAGGAATTTTGCGATGGTGTCCGCCGTGATCGAGGCGACCGCGCGATCGAGCGCGTCACCCGGTCTGGTTTGCGCCAGCTGATCGAAGGGCGTCACGTTGTCGAGATTTGCAGAATTCCTGCTTGCCACGATCTCGGCATTCGCGCCGGCGATCGCGAGCGCCTTGGCGAAGGGGCCGGTATCGGCGGCATAGACCAGGCCCGGATTGAGCAGTTCGGTGATGTATCTGATTTTCGCGAGGTCGGCGCTTTGCAGCGAATAGGCGACCGAGACCGGCGCCACCGGAATTCCCGCATGCTCGCAGGCGAGCGTCAGCAGGCCATGATCGACCGCATTGCCCGAGAGAATGACGACGGGGCGCTCGGCGGAAAGGTCGCGTTCGAGCAGGGCTGCGGCGATCGCGTCCACGACCTTGCGCGCCTGTTCGTAGGTGACCTTGCGCCAGTCATCGCCTGCGCGCTCCGCAAGAAAAACCTGACCCGGCGCCTTTTCGACGGCCCCGCGGAAGAGGGCGGCCAGCGAAGGATCGAATGCGGGCAGGGGCGCGCGGGAGCGAAGCGTGATCGAGCCATCTGCGTGGTCGATGCGATCGACCGCGACCGGCGCAAAGGTGACCGCCCGGAACGGCGGTTTGGCATTCTGCATGTTTACGGCGCTTCCCCGAGGCTTTTTGTAGTTTTTCCAACTATCGAGCAAGATAATGCATGCGTCAAACGGCAAGATCGCCAGGTCGTGGAATTATATTTCAATGCGGGTTCGGCTATGAGTCTGCGCATGGAAAAGCAGGTTACCGCCGCGGTTCTCGTCATCGGCGACGAACTTCTGTCCGGGCGCACGAAGGACACCAATGTCGGGCACATCGCGGAGACGATGACCGCGATCGGCATCGACCTGCGGGAAGTGCGTTTCGTCCCCGACATCGAAGAAGAGATCGTGGCGGCGCTGAACGCGCTGCGGGCACGCTACTCTTATGTATTCACGACCGGCGGCATCGGGCCGACGCATGACGACATCACGGCAGATGCGGTGGCGAAAGCCTTCGGTGTCGGCATCGACCACGACCCGCGTGCGGTTGCGCTGCTGAAGGAACGCTTCAGCGATGCGGACCTGAACGAGGCACGCATGCGCATGGCGCGTATTCCCGATGGCGCCGAACTGATCGTCAATCCGGTTTCGAAAGCGCCGGGCTTCTGGGTCGGCAACGTGATCACGATGGCCGGCGTGCCCGCGATCATGCGCGCGATGCTCGATCATGTCGTGCCGCAACTCAAAACCGGCGCGAAGGTGTTATCGGAGACGATCGATGCCGGCTTGAAAGAAGGGGATGTCGCTACCGACCTGCGTGAGATTGCGAAGCGCCATCCCGATACGACCATCGGCTCTTATCCTTACATGAACGAACGGGGCTTCGCGACGCGGATCGTGGTCCGGTCGCGCGATGCGGAAAAGCTTGCCGCGGCGAAAGCGGAGGTCGAGGCGATGTCGCAGCGGATCCTTGCGGAGCTGCAAGCGCGCAATGCCGCAAGGGCAACGCCTTAATTTCTCCGGCAATGCTCCAATAGTTTCCGGGCAAACCGAAACGAGGAGCAAGCTTCATGGCCCGCCATTCACGTCGCGCTATTCTGATCGGAGGCGGGCTTGCGCTCGCGGGCTTCACGCTGCCGAGCAATCTCGCCTTCGCGCAAGGCTCCGAGTTGCTGCCGACGCCGGAATGCCGCGACGCGCATGACGTTACCCCGCGCCAGACCGAAGGACCCTATTACACGCCGAATGCACCGGAGCGCGCCAACCTTCGCGAGCCGGGCATGAAGGGGACTGCGCTGGCGTTGAGCGGCCTCGTGCTGACGCGCTCCTGCAAGCCGGTGGCGGGTGCGATCGTGGATTTGTGGCATGCGGACGATGCCGGCGAATACGACAACAAGGGATTTCGCCTGCGCGGCTTCGTGAAGACCGACGCGCAGGGGCGATACAGCTTCGAGACGATCCGGCCCGGCCTCTATCCCGGGCGTACCCGGCACTTTCATGCGAAGGTTTCCGCGCCGGGTGCGCGGCTCCTGACCACGCAGCTTTACTTCCCCGGCGAGCCGCACAACGCCAGAGACGGCATCTATCGAAAAGAGCTGTTGATGAGCGTGGCAAATGCGGGCGAGGGTCTCGCCGCGCGGTTCGATTTTGTCGCGGACTTGCGATAATCGTCCCTCTGCATTCGGGACGGAAGAGAAGACATGATCGAGTCAGCAGGCGGGCCGGAAAAGGCGTTTCCGGTGTCGTGGGACCAGTTTCACCGTGACGCGCGTGCGCTGGCCTGGCGGCTGCACTCGGCGGGGCCGTTCGAGGCAATCGTCTGCATCACGCGGGGCGGGCTGGTTCCGGCCGCGATTGTTGCGCGCGAACTCGACGTGCGGCTGATCGAAACGATCTCGATCGTCAGCTATCGCGACTACAAGAACCAGAGCACGCCGGAGGTGGTGAAGAGCATCGAAGGCCGGCTGCTCGAAACCAAAGGCGAGGGCCTGCTGGTGGTCGATGACCTCGTCGATACCGGCAAGACCGCAAAAGTCGTGCGCGAACTTTTGCCGAAAGCGCATTTCGCGACCGTCTATGCGAAGCCGCTCGGCCGTCCGCTGGTGGATACCTTCATCACGGAAGTGTCGCAGGACACCTGGATCTATTTCCCGTGGGATACGGCGCTTTCCTATGCGCCGCCGATCCGCGGGAAAGAGTAGCGCCCCATGGCGGGAAGCGCGAGCGGAAGCACGCGCCTCCCGGGCCATGAGGTGTGATCAGATCTTCGCGATCCGCAGTCTCAGCGCATTGCCGATCACGCTGACGGACGACAGCGCCATCGCCGCGGCGCCGATGATCGGCGACAGCAGCAATCCGAACACCGGATAGAGCACGCCTGCCGCGATCGGAACGCCGGCGGTGTTATAAAGGAACGCGAAGAACAGGTTCTGGCGGATGTTGCGCATGGTCGCCTCCGACAGATGCCGCGCCCGTACGATCCCCATGAGGTCGCCCTTCAGGAGCGTGATGCCGGCGCTTTCCATCGCGACGTCCGTTCAGGTGCCCATGGCGATGCCGACATCGGCCGCGGCGCGAGCCGGGGCATCGTTGACGCCGTCGCCCGCCATGGCAACCACGCGTCCTTCCTTGCGCAACTGTTCGACGACTTTCGCTTTCTGGTCGGGGAGGACTTCGGCCTCGACTTCGTCGATGCCGAGTTCGGCGGCAACGGCTTGCGCGGTCGTCTTGTTGTCGCCCGTGAGCATGACGAGGCGGATGCCGTCTTGCTTCAGCGCTTCCAGCGCCTCGCGGGTCGTGGTCTTTACCGGGTCCTTGATGGCAAGCACGCCGGCGGCTTTCGCGTCCACGCCGACGAAGATTGCGGTCGCGCCGTCCTTGCGGAGCTTTTCCGCTTCCTTCTCGAACTCGCCTGTGTCGATGCCGCGCTCTTTCAGGAACGCGCCGTTGCCGAGGGTCACGCACTTGCTCTCGACCCAGCCCAGCGCGCCCTTGCCGGCGGGGGAATCGAAGTCCCGCACTTCGGCGGGTTGAAGGCCGCGTTCCGTTGCCGCTTCCACGACCGCATGGGCGATCGGGTGTTCGCTCGCACGCTCGACGCTGGCGGCGAGCCGCAACAGTTCGTTCTCGCTGAATGCCCCGGCGACGATGCTGGTCAGCTTCGGACGGCCTTCGGTGAGCGTGCCGGTCTTGTCGATGACGAGCGTATCGACGCTCTCCATGCGCTCGAGCGCGGCTGCGTTCTTCACGAGCACGCCGAGCTGGGCGCCGCGGCCGACGCCGACCATGATCGACATGGGCGTGGCAAGGCCGAGTGCGCAGGGGCAGGCGATGATCAGCACCGTCACCGCTGCGACCAGCGCGAAGCCGTAGCGCGGCTCGGGACCGAAGATCGCCCAAGCCGTAAAGGCGAGCGCGGCGGCGAGCAGCACCAGCGGCACGAACCACGCGGAAACGCGGTCCGCCAGCCGCTGGATCGGCGCGGCCGAACGCTGCGCCTGCGCCACCATCTGCACGATCTGGGAAAGCATGGTCTCGCGGCCGACCTTTTCGGCGCGCAGCACCAGCGCGCCGCTCTGGTTCACGGTGCCTGCGATGAGTTTTGCGTCTTTCTCCTTCGTGACCGGCATGGATTCGCCGGTCACCATGGATTCATCGACCGACGAGCGGCCTTCGATCACGATGCCGTCGACCGGAATTTTCTCGCCGGGGCGGACGCGCAAGTGGTCGCCAACCGCGATGTCTTCGACAGCGACGTCTTCCTCGGCGCCGTCCGCATTGATCCTGCGGGCCTGCTTCGGCGTGAGGCCGAGCAGCGCCTTGATCGCGCCGGAAGTCTGTTCGCGTGCGCGAAGTTCCAGCACCTGTCCGAGCAGCACCAGTACCGTGATTACGGCCGCGGCTTCAAAATAGAGTGCGACGTTGCCGTGGTGATCGCGGAAGGCGGCGGGAAAAATCGACGGGAAGAACAGCGCGACCACGCTGTAGAGCCATGCGACACCTGTGCCGAGCGCGATCAGCGTGAACATGTTGAGGTTGCCGGACTGCACGCTCGCCCAGCCGCGCTGGAAGAACGGCCAGCCGGCCCAGAGCACGACCGGCGTTGCAAAAGCGAATTGCAGCGG
Organism: Pseudomonadota bacterium; assembly: GCA_023417665.1. Lineage (GTDB taxonomy): Bacteria > Pseudomonadota > Alphaproteobacteria > Rhizobiales > Xanthobacteraceae. Next base: position 20,528 of record JAEZFA010000083.1, read on the forward strand.
CCCGGAATACTCGGCGGGCACGAAGCTGATTCCGGTCAGATGCGGAATCATTTCCAGAAAGAACACCGGGATCGTCAGCGCCAGCGCCACCCAGAAGCGGCGCGTCATGTCGATCAGTTCGGGATTGGGCGCATCGTCGAGGCTGACAAGCTCGGGCTCGAGCGCCATGCCGCAAATCGGGCAGGAACCGGGGCCGACCTGCCGGATTTCCGGATGCATGGGGCAGGTGTAAATCGTGCCGGCGGGAACGTCGTCTTTCGGCGGTTCGCCGGAGAGATACTTTTCCGGGTCGGCGATGAACTTTTCGCGGCATTTCGGATTGCAGAAGTAATAGGTGTGGCCGCGGTGCGCATGGCGATGCTTCGCGGTGTGCGGATCGACCATCATGCCACAGACGGGATCCTTGACCTTGTGGTCGTCCGCCTTGGGGTCCTGGGATTTGGCGTGTCCGCCGCAGCAGCTTTTCGGCGCGGCGGAAGCGTGATGATGGTGCCCGGCGTGATCGGTCATGGTCGGCTCTTGTGCTGTATACCCTAGGGGGGTATATAGGCCCCATGCAAAAGGAAGCCAAGGCCGAAACGCTCAAACGCCTCAACAGAATTGCAGGGCAGGTCCGCGGACTCGCGGGGATGGTCGAGGACGACCGCTACTGCATCGACATTCTGACGCAGCTATCCGCGGTGCGCGCGGCACTTCGCAAGGTCGAGGATGAAATCCTCCGTGACCATGTCGGACATTGCGTCGAAGGCGCGATCAAGAGCGGCAACAAGGTCGAACAGCGCAGGAAAGTCGCGGAACTGATGGATGTCTTCGCGCGTGCGGAGCGCTAGTCCGGCAGCGAATTGATCGCGATCATGGTGCGCAGCAATTCATCCGCACTCATGCCGAAACTCTTGTTGGCGAGCGCCTCGATGCGCCCCTCGCGGGCGAGGCGCGCAAGCGTGCGGTCGACGATCAGCCGGAACGGCGCGTCGCCAAGCTGCAAGGCGAGGCCGTAAGTTTCGTAGCTGAAATAGCGCTTGCCGAGCTGAAATTCCTGCCCCTGGTCGCGACGGCCCCAGAGATAGGCGAGGATCGCGCGATCCGCGAAATAGGCGTCGATCTTGCCCTGGCCGAGCAACCGGATGCCGTCGCGATGATCGTTCACCGCGACGATTTCCGCGCGCACGCCGATCTGCGACAGGGTCGAGCGCAACAGCTCCTGCGTGGTGGTGCCGCTCAGTACGCCGACTTTCTTGCCGGCGAAATCCTCGAAGCGTTCGATCTCCTTGCCGCGGAAGGCAACGCCAGCACCATCGACGAACGTCGGGATCGAGAAATCGACCAGCTCGCGCCGCGAGATCGTGATCGAGCTCGGTTCGCAAAGCAGATCGATCTTGTTCTCGCGCACCATTTCGAAGCGGTTCTGCGCGTTCACGACGACATATTCGATCTTGATGTCGCGTTTGAGCTGCTGGCGAAGCGTCTGCACGACTTCGCGGCAAAGCTCGACGATATAGCCGCCGGCAGTGCCCGCACCGTTGCCATAAGAGTGCGGACGCGCGTCCACGCGGTGGCCCAAACGGATTACGCCGGATTCCTGAATACGCTTCAGCGTATCGGCATAGGCGCTCTGTCCTGCAATAAAAAGAAGTGCTGCAACAGCGAGCGCGCGGATCATGTTTGCCTCCCAAGCCTTGCGCGCCAGCAAACCATCCGGCAGCGGCCTTGGCAACATTCCGCAGAGGGTTAGCCGTAGCGTTCGCGCGCGAGTGCGGCACCTTTGGAAAGTGCCGCGAGCTTTGCGAATGCGACCTCGCGTTTCATCGGCGCCATGCCGCAATTGGTGCCGGGGAAGATGCGGTCTTTGGGCACATAACGCATGGCCTGTTCGATCACGGCGTAGACTTCTTCGGGCATCTCGATCTGGTCGCTTGCGACGTCGATCGCGCCGATCAGGATGTCCTTGCCTTGCAGGAGACCGATCAGGTCGAGCGGCACCTTCGAATTGCGCGCCTCCAGCGAGACCTGCTGGATCCTGCTGCTCGCGAGCGCCGGAAAGATATCCTGGTACTGCCGCCACTCCTCGCCGAGCGTCTGCTTCCAGGCGACATTCGCCTCGATGCCGTAGCCGTAGCAGATGTGCACGGCGGTGGTGCAGGCGAGGCCTTCGGTGGCGGCATGGAGCGCGTCGATGCCCCATTTCGTGACTTCATCCATATAGACGTTGAAGGCAGGTTCATCGAACTGGATTACGTCGACGCCGTCCGCTTCGAGCGCGCGGGCTTCCTCGTTCAGAAGTTTCGCAAACGCCATCGCCATCTTCACGCGATCGCCGTAGTGACGGTCGGCGATGGTGTCGATGATGGTCATGGGGCCGGGCAGCGTGAACTTCAGCTTGCGCTTGGTATGCGCGCGGGCGACCCGCGCCTCGAATTCGTGGACGCGGCCTTTCAGCTTCAGTTCGCCGACGACCTGCGGCACCATCGCCTTGTAGCGGTCGTTGCGGATTCCCATTTCAACCTTGTTCGCGAAGTCGATGCCTTCGATGCGCTCGAGGAAGCCGTGTACGAAATGCTGGCGCGACTGCTCGCCTTCGGTGACGATATCGATGCCGGCGTCTTCCTGTTCTTTCAGCACGAGCACGGTGGCGTCGCGCTTGGCATCGAGCAGCGCATCCCCGGAAAGCTTCCAGGGTGCCCAGAGCTTGTTCGGCTCGGCGAGCCACGCGGGTTTGGGCAGGCTCCCGGCAATTGTCGTCTCGAAAAGCATTTGGCGTTTCCTGAGAAATGTTTCTGATTTTTTGGCATCGGCGGCCGGCGCGAGGGTCATGCCGGCAAGAACTTAGGAACCGGGCAGGGGAATGAATTCGGTTTCGTCCGGCACCTGTTTGAAGCGGCCGGTCTTCCAGTCTTCCTTGGCCTGTTCGATGCGTTCCTTGCTCGACGAGACGAAATTCCACCAGATGTAGCGCGGGCCTTCGAGTGCGGCGCCGCCGAGAAACATCATTCGCGCCCAGGTATTGGCGCGGACGGTGATGCGATCGCCGGGACGGAAGATCAGCAGGCGCGGGCCTTCGAACTTGTCGCCGGCGATTTCCACTTCACCTTCGACGACATAGATCGCGCGTTCCTCGTGATCGGCGTCGAGCGGCGCCGAAGCGCCCGCGTCGAGCACGACCTCGGCATAGAACCAGTCCGAATGCATGCCGACGGGTGAACGCTTTCCGAATGTGTCGCCGGCGATGACCCGTGCGCGCAGTTTTCCGTCCTCGATGATCGGCAGGTCGCGATCCGCGAAATGCTGGAACGTCGGTTCGATTTCTTCCGCGGCTTTGGGAAGCGCGATCCAGCTCTGAATTCCCGACATCATCTGCCCGGAAGCGCGGGCATCGCCGGGCGTGCGCTCGGAGTGAGCAATCCCGCTGCCGGCCGTCATCAGGTTCATCGCGCCCGGCGTGATCTCCAGCGAATTGCCTTCGCTGTCGCGATGCATGATGCGGCCGTCGAAAAGATAGGTGACCGTCGCAAGGCCGATATGCGGATGCGGCCGCACGTCCATGCCCTGGCCGCCGATGAACTGCACCGGGCCCATCTGGTCGAAGAAGATGAAGGGCCCGACCATTTGCCGCTTGCCGTGCGGCAGGGCGCGGCGAACTTCGAAGCCGCCGATGTCGCGTGCGCGGGGAACGATGACGAGTTCGAGCGCATCGCAGGAGGGCGTGTCGCCGAGGATCGGATCTTGGGAAGGGAGCCAACTCATGGTGGCGATGATAGCGGGGGAATTCGCATCGCGCGACCCGCAATGACGCCTGCTTCGGTTGCATGCGGGCAAGGCGGATGTTTATGGTCCGCGCGGCTGCCGGCGTGGCGAAATGGTAGACGCAAGGGACTTAAAATCCCTCGGGGAGAAATCCCTGTCCCGGTTCGAGTCCGGGCGCCGGCACCAACTTGCGGAGCAAAACTGCGCTTTTGGAAAAGTACCTGATCGACGATGTGTTGCAGCCGGGGCTGTGCGTTGTCTTTTGCGGCACGGCTCTTGGCCGCGTATCGCTTGCGCGTCGCGCTTATTATGCAAATCCGCGAAATCTGTTCTGGGAGACGCTGCATAAAACCGGGCTGACGCCGCTCCGGCTTGCAGCATCGGAATATTCCCGCGTGCCGGAGTTCGGGATCGGCCTGACCGATCTCGGCAAGACGGTATCGGGTAACGACAACGAACTCCCGAAAGGTAGCCTCGACGTTGCCGCGTTGAAATCAAAAATCGAAAAATACCAGCCGCGCATTCTCGCCTTCACAAGCAAGAAGGGCGGGCAAACATTCCTGCGGCGAAACGTCGGTTACGGCTGGCAGGAGTCGCCGTTTGCGCAAACCAGCGTCTATGTGTTGCCTTCGACTTCCCCTTCCGCGCGCTGGAACTGGGCTGCGAACGAGCATCACTGGCGTGCGCTCTCGGAAGCGGTAGCGGCATGCAAATAAAGATACGGCGCCCGCGCGGCGCCGTATCTTTTTTGCCTCATCTCGTTATCCGGCGTTGTCATTACACGGCTTTGCTGGCGTTCCGATTTAGCTTCCACATCGCGAACATCTGCAATCCGGCGAAGATGTCGACGGCAAGTGCCTGCGCGATCACGAAGGCGTAGCCGAGCCAGGTCGGCGAGACGTAGCCGGAGACGAGCAGCGCCACCGAGCCGATCACCCAGAGCACGTTGCCGGCGATGATGCTCCAGACGAAGCTGCGGCTCAGCTGCGGGCGGAACGACGCGGCCCCGATCACAACCGCCCAGGCGACGCAGAATACGCCGGCATAGGTCATCAGCGAAACCGGGAGATTGAGCAGGCCGTGCAGGATGCTGGTTCCGCCCAGCAGCAGAAGGCCGGTCGCGCCGGTGGCAACGGCATCAAGCTGGAGTACGCGGCGGAGAAAGTTTGAAGGCGTGAAGGTCATTTCGAATTTCCTTTCCTCGTTGACGTGGCGTCACTCTTGCGCGCGTCCTGCCGATGGTCGATTACCTCGGAGGTAATCGGCGCGCGGGAAAGTCCGCGCGAGGCTTGCGCAGAAAATTCAGGAGTTTTCGATGCATCCGCTCGACGCCGCAGTCAGGCTTGAACCGAACGGCGAGAAACTTGCCGGCGCTACCAGCGATGCCTACTGGAATTTCACCGGGCCGTTCGGCGGCACTACGGCTGCGACGCTGCTCAACGCCGCGATGGCGCATCCGAAGCGGCAGAATCTCCCGCTTGCCATGACGATCAACTATTGCGCACCTGTCGCGAAAGGCGCGTTCGATATCGCTGTCTTCGAAAAGCGCACGAACCGCTCGACGCAGCACTTCAGCGTGGAGATGACGCAAGGCGACGACGCGATCGCGACCGCGACGCTGGTATTCGCAGCCCGTCCCGAAGGTTTCTTTCACACGTCCGGCGCGATGCCGGCAGTGGAGGCGCCGGAGAAGATCGAGCCGCCGAAGGCAAGGGCGCCGCTTGCCTGGATCGACCGTTTCGACATGCGCTTTGCCAGCGGATTCCCGGTGATGCGCAAACAGGAGAGCGAGCCGCTCGGCAATGCGCGGACCGAAGTCTGGATGCGGGACAATCCCGTGCGGCCGCTCGACTTTCTTTCACTCATGAACATGAGCGATGCGTTCTTCGCGCGGCCGTTTCATGTGCTGGGCCGGCTCATTCAGGTCGGCACCGTTTCGATGACGACCTATTTCCACTGCGACGAAAGTGATCTGGCCGAAGTCGGCGACGATTATGTGCTCGGTGTCGCGGACGCCAGCATCTTCGCGAAGGGCTATGCCGACCAGACGGCGTGGCTCTGGTCGCGCGGCGGAAGGCTGCTCGCGACCAGCCAGCAAATTCTCTATTTCCGCGACAAGGCCTTCGTGCCGGGCGGAAAGAAATAAACTTCTTACCGCGCAACCAGCGGCGAGAATCCCAGATGCATGCCGGCGTCGATCATCAGCGTCTCGCCGGTGATGTGGCGCGAGTGGTCGGACAGCAGAAACAGAGCAGGATCTGCGACGTCCTCGGCGGTCGAGGCGGCTTTCAGCGGCGCCTGTTTCGCAACATTGTCGCGGAGCGCCGCGGCAGCCTGTGCGC
>JAEZFA010000142.1 GCA_023417665.1 Pseudomonadota bacterium
TTCTGTCAACCCGCTGTGTTGACATGGTAGGGGTCACAGGTTCGATCCCTGTCGCGCGCACCATTCCCCCTCCGATTTCCGATCCGCCATTTCAGCCGGGGAAAACTCGCGGCAGACGCGCGCATCCGGCGGTTTTTCCATCTGCCTGCTTGCCCGGTGGCAAATCCGCGTGGCAAAGCTCTGGCGCTTTTTTGTGCAATTCTGGCAAGGCCCTCCAGGAGAAATGATGTCCGAAGACAATCTGCTTGAACTCGCCCTTGTTCGCCTCGATGAGGCGGCCCGCCACATCCAGATTGATCCGGACGTCATCGAAAAACTGAAATATCCGCGCGAGACCACCAAGGTCCGGCTCCTGATCCGGATGGACGACGGCGCGCGCAAATCCTTCCTCGCCTGGCGCTGCCGCTACGACGACACCCGCGGCCCGACCAAAGGCGGCATCCGCTTCCATCCCGATTCAAGTGCGGACGAGGTCGAGACGCTCGCGTTCTGGATGACCTTCAAATGCGCGGTGATGAATCTGCCTTATGGCGGCGGCAAGGGCGCGGTGCGCCTCGATCCGCGCAAGCTTTCGAAATCCGAGCTGGAGCGGCTCTCGCGCGCTTATATCCAGGCCTTCGCGCGGATCATCGGCCCCGACCGCGATATCCCGGCACCGGACGTCTATACCAACTCGATGATCATGGGCTGGATGGCCGACGAATATGCCCAGATCGTCGGCGAGAACGCGCCGGCCGTGATCACCGGCAAGCCGATCGCACTCGGCGGGTCGGTCGGGCGCAACGACGCGACCGCGCGCGGCGGCTACTATCTGGTGCGCGATCTCGCCAAGGAACTCAGTCTTGGCAAGCAGATGCGGGTCGCCGTGCAGGGCTTCGGCAATGCCGGCCAGTTCATCGCCAGATTGCTTGTGGCCGACGGCCACAAGATCGTCGCGGTCTCCGATTCGAGCGGCGCGGTGCAATCGGCCGACGGGCTCGATGTCGAGCGGCTGGTCGCGGCGAAGCAGGACGGCGGCTCGGTGACGGCGGTCGCCGGAAATGGCGTGCAGGTGCTCGACGCGGATGCGCTGATCGCCAGCGATTGCGACCTTCTGGTGCCTGCGGCGCTCGAAAACATGATTCATGAGAAGAACGCGAGCACGGTGAAGGCCAAGGTCGTGCTCGAACTCGCCAACGGGCCGGTGACGCCGGAGGCGGATGCGATTCTCGAAAAGAAGAACATCGTCGTGCTGCCCGACATCCTCGCCAATGCCGGCGGCGTCACGGTTTCCTATTTCGAGTGGGTGCAGAACCGGCAGGGCTATTACTGGGAGCTTGCCGAGGTGCATCGCCGGCTCGAGGAAATCATGGTGCGCGAGGGCCGCGCGATCTGGCAGATCTCGAAGGACAAGAACGTGAGCTGTCGCACCGGCGCCTATATTCACGCGCTCGGGCGGCTTGCGAATGCCATCGAGGCGCATGGCACGCAGCAGTTTTTCACGAGCTGAGGTGTTCTCGCGCGGCTTGCTTTTGCCGCCGCGGAGCATAGGTTTCAGGGCGGCGGGGACGACCCTGCCGCTTCCTTTCTCACTTTTGCAGGGACGGCCCTGCGCGCATGGAGTTTCTCTCATGGCGTGGGCAAGTCTTGTTATCGCCGGTCTGTTCGAGATCGGCTGGGCGATCGGCCTGAAATATACCGACGGGTTTTCGAAGCTCTGGCCGTCGGTGTGGACCGCCGCCTCGATGATCGTCAGTCTCGTCTTTCTCGAATATGCGCTGCGCACGCTGCCGGTCGGCACCGCCTATGCCGTCTGGGTCGGTATCGGTGCGGTCGGCACCGCAATTCTCGGCATGTGGCTTTTCAACGAGTCGCGCGACATCGCGCGGATCATCTGTCTGTTGCTGATCGTGGCGGGCGTGATCGGACTGAAATTCGTGACGCCGAATCCGGCATGAGCGCCAGAACAAATCGGCCGCGACGCGCCAGGAGATCGAAGCGCCGCGGCCGAGGTGTTTACTCCCGATGCTTGCGCGCTACTTTTCCGCCAGCACCTTGAGCTGCAAGAGCCCCTTCTCGAACTCGTTGCCGATCATCTTGTCCATGGAAACGAAGATGCTCATCACTTTGCTGAGGAAGGGCATCGGTCCGAACACCGCCCAGGTCACCGAGGTGCCGCCGGCAGCCGGCCGCAACAGGAATTCGAGGCGGTTCTTCGCTTTCATCGGCCGGTAGAAATCGAGCGTGCCCGCGACTTTCTCATTCGGCACGACATGGGTGATCTCCTGCCGCCCGGCGCCGATTTCCCGGTTGCCGTCCCATTCATAGGCGGCACCGACGCCGCGCTCCGCGCCGGAATAGATGCGCTTCATGCCCGGGTCTTTCTGGTCCCACGGCGACCAGAAGCGCTGCTGCTTCAGGTCGTCGAGATAAGGAAAGATCTTCTCCGCCGGCGCGGCGATATCGAGCGAGCGCTCGACGCGGAAGTGGTTCGGCCTGGTCATGGCGATGATCAGCACGAGCACGATTGCCGTGATCATCACGGCGCCGATGCCGAGCACGATGTAAAAGGGCGTCATCATCATCGGTTTGTTCTCGCTAACGTCTGAAGGGCGTCAGCCCTGCTTCTGGAGTGTATGCGCAAAGCTCCAGCTGTGTCCGAACGGGTCGATGACCTGCGCATAGCGGTCGCCCCAGAAGGCATCGTGCGGCGCGACGATGGTTTCCGCGCCGGCTTTGGTCGCGCGTTCGAAGGCTTCGTCGCAATTCTTCACGTTGATATGCACGGTGGTCGACGTGCTGCCAACCCGTGCCGGTGAGCCGACCAGATCGGGGCGGCACTCCTTGTATTCGGGAAAGTCGTCATGAATGAAAACCTGCGCGCCGCCGATGTCGATGGCAACGTGCATCAGGCGCTTGCCGTCCTCGTGCGGCACGCGCATCAATTCGGTCGCGCCGAGCGCCTTCCTGTAGAATTCGACGGCATCCGCGGCGCCCTGAATGCAGAGGTGGGGGACGATGGTCTGCGTGGTCATGTTTCTCGTTCCTCGGTTGTCGTGATGAATCACATGGTTCCGTTTTCGTCGATGACGGAAAGGATGTTGCCGGCGGGATCCTTGAACCAGGCGATGGTCGGCCCGTTGCCGCGCATGATGCCTTTTGCATCCGTCCGGATGTCGCTGGTGTCGTAATGTTCGAATGCCACGCCCTTCGCTTTCAGGGCATCGACCGCCTTGTCGACGTCGGGCACCGGGAAATTCAGAATCGTGAAGGTTGCGGGCTCGTGGTTCGCTTTGGGATAGGCGATCACGCTGCCGCCGTTCGAAAGGCTGATGGTCATGATGCCGTGGTCTTCCGAGACTTTCAGCCCGAGCGTGTCGCCGTAGAATTTCATCGCCGCCGGGACGTCGGTTACGGAAAAGCCGCCGAATGCATTGCTTGCTCTCAACATGACGTTCACTCCTTGCTTCCTGTGGAGCCCTCCAGCTTTTGCAGGCTTTGCGACCAGCCGATCTCCATGCGGCTCGCCGCTTCCATGAAGGCCGGCGCGACGTCGAGCACGAAGAGGCGGACCGTCACGAGCGTCTTGCCGCGCTCCTCGGTAAAAGTCGCGGTGACGCGATCCTCGATCGTGGTTCGGTGGTTTGCCGGATTGTAGCCCCGGGCGCGAAACACGATCCGCAAGGGCGCATCGACTTCCTCGACCTCGCCATCGAGCGGAAACAGTTTTCCGTCGCTCTCGCGGATCATGTCGATGTGGATTTTTCCGCCGGGACGGGGGTCGATTTCGCAGCGCGCATTGACGAAGCCCTTCGGCCCCCACCATTGCGCGAGCTGCTCCGGCTTGATCCAGGCGTCGAACACGCGCTCGCGCGGCGCATCGATCAAGCGCGAGACGACGACTTCCTTGCCGATCATGGAATCGATTTTGGCCTGTGCGGTCATCTTCTCGCGCTCTCTTTCACGTCAGTCGACAATGGTCTTGAAGCCACCATAGATCATGCGCTTGGCGTCGAAGGGCATCGCACCCGGCGTCATCATCTTGGCGAGGCGCGGGTCCTTCATCACCTTCTTGTTGATCGCGTCGCGCTGCTTGCGCGACTTGTAGGTAATGTAGGCGAAGATGACGGTCTCGCCGGTTTTCTGCTTCACTGCACGCGGAAAGGAAGTCCGCTTGCCGTAGGGCACGTCATCGGCCAGGCATTCCCGGTAGTCGAGTGCGCCGTGATCGCGCCAGACCTTGCTCGCGAGCTTGGCGATCTTCTTGTACTGCGCGACGTTCTTCTTCGGCACCGCGATCAGAAATCCATCGACGTATTCCATTGTCTTTTGCTCCTTGTTTGCTTGCTTGTTACGCGGCCTTCCGCGCGGCTTCGATGTCGGCGACGACGAATTTCTTCATCTTCATGAAGGCATCCATCACGCGCTTGCGCTCGTCGGGCGATCCTTCCGAAAGAATCTTGTTCATCATGGCCGGGAACACCTGCCAGGAAAGGCCGAAGCGATCCTTCAGCCAGCCGCAAGGGCCTTCCTCGCCGCCGCCCTCGCGCAGCTTGTCCCAGAAGTAATCAATCTCCTTCTGCGTTTCGCAGGCGAGCTGGAACGAGACCGCTTCGGTGAACTTGAACTGGGGTCCGGCATTCAGCGCGGTGAACGTCTGGCCGTTGATCTCGAATTCGACGGTCAGAACCTTCCCCGCATCCATGCCGTGAGTTTCTTGATGGGTGTCCGGGTAATAGGCGATCTTGCCGATCTTCGAATTCGGGAAGACGGAGACATAAAATTCCGCGGCTTCCTTGGCATTGCCGTCGAACCAGAGGCAGGGCGTGATCGGGGTTGCGAGTTTCATGGTCGTACTCCTCACTTGCGTGGTTTCAGCGTGCTTGCCGCAGCATGGGGATAAGCCGCGGGGATGAGCCTTGCTGAATTTCGCCCATCACCTTGAAGCCGAAGCGTTCGTAGAACGGCACGTTCATTGGATTGGATGACTCGAGATATGCGGGCTCGCGGCGCGCGTCGCAGCGCGCAACGGCATGCGCCATGAGCGCTGCGCCGTGACCTCTGCCCTGATGCGCGGGATCGGTGCCGATCAGCGGCAGGTACCAGTGCGGCTCGTGCGGATGAAACCGGTTCATCTGCTCGACCAGCCCGCCGCCGTCTTCCATTTTTTCGGGTGGGATGTGGGCTTCGATGATCCTGCCCAAGGCTTCGCCGTCGGGCTCGAAACCCGGCGCCCGCCAGAGGG
>JAEZFA010000130.1 GCA_023417665.1 Pseudomonadota bacterium
GTCCACGAACGCGTGGGGGCTGAACTCGGCTCGCGTGGGGCGGGTATCGTCACCCACGACGATCTGCATGCGAAAATTCGTCTGGCCACCGGCAGCGAGCAGGCGATCGGCGTTCCCGTTCGCGGCCGCGTGGTGCTTGATAAGGCGGGTGCTGTGGTGTGCGAGTGCGAACGCTCGCAACGCCTGGCGTCGTGGGACCGTTTGTGGAGGCTTCTTCGTAAATCGGCCGGCGACATTTTTCGGCAGGGTAGCGCGCTTGAATCATTGGTGCAGGATGATGACGGCGTCATTGCCCGTTTCACCGATGGTAGCGAGCGCCGCGCAGACATTCTGGTCTGCGCCGACGGCATTCGCTCGACGGGACGGCGGATATTGCTGCCGGAGGCGGTTCCGCAATTTGCCGGCTATGTAGCCTGGCGCGGCCTGGTGCCGGAGACATTGCTATCCCGCGCGACGCGCGATGCGCTGATGGACCGCTTCGGGTTTTGTCTGCCGCCCGGAGAACAAATGCTCGGCTATCCGGTGGATGGCGCTGACGATGACGTCAAACGCTATAACTATGTCTGGTATCGGCCAGCCGACCCGAAGCGTGATTTGCCCAGGCTTTTCGAAGGCCGTGACGGAAAGATTTACGGCGATGCAATCGCGCCCGATCTCCTGAAGTCCGACGTACTCGATGAAATGCGCGATGCGGCAGAGCGGACGCTTGCGCCGGCATTTGCGGAAATCGTCCGTCTCACGCCGCAGCCGCTTTTACAGGCCATTTCGGATCTGGAAGTGCCACGCATGGTTTGTGGACGCGCGGTCGTGATCGGCGATGCCGCTTTTGTCGCGCGGCCCCATGTCGGCATGGGCGTAACAAAAGCCGCCGCCGATGCTTATGCGCTGGCCAGCGTGCTTCAGTCTGAAAGCGATATCGACGTGGCGTTGGCGAAGTTCGATCTCGAGCGCAGGGCATCGGGGCACAAGGTCGTTCGTCGCGCGCGGCATCTCGGCGCTTACATGCAATCGCAGCTTGCCAGCGACGAGGAGCGGCGGGTTGCACAGAAGCACCGGAATCCCGAGGCGGTCATGACAGAAACCGCATCCATGATCGGCATCGAGCATTGGTAGGCGCTTTCGCCATGTGCTGGGAGATCTGATCTAACGAACCTACTGAGAGCGGAGAACGCGTTTCTGTCTCCGCGTTCCGGTGTCGACCTGTGAAAACGCGGCAACTTCGGCGGCTCGCGCGCCGCTTCTTCTCGTGCCGCCTGAAACATTTTTGTCACATCAAGCCATTTTGCAGTTCCAGGCCGTTGACTTGCGCGCGCTTAGCGCTTTTTACTTTCCTTCGATGTTGGTGCTTTTCGCGTGCGCGAGCGCGTGAAGAGCAGGGAATACGGTGAGGATCGCCTTTTTGATCCGAATCCGTGGCTGCCCCCGCAACTGTAAGCGGTAGCTCTCGTTTCAAGTGCCACTGGACAAATGTCTGGGAAGGCGAAGCGAAAGCAACGATCCGCGAGCCAGGAGACCGACCACATCAGTCACCCAACCGGTGCACGGGGTGTGCCATCGGTGCGGATTCCCGCAGCGGTGACACGTGAAGACGTGAACCGTTGCGGAGGCGCAGGTGGGGCTGCATCTCGAAACTGATGACTCGGAAAGGCGTGGAGCATTTTGCTCCGCGCGTTCGCGCGTCTCCGCGACTGAAAAAAATTCAATCGCTGGAGGCTTTCCGTGTTCAAACTTTCAAGATTTCCACTCGCCGCCGTTGCGCTGACCGTAACGGCTACGTCCGTACTCGCGCAAAGCGCGGGCCCTTTGAACAACCTGCCGGAGATCGTCATCAGTCCGACCGGCTTTGCGACGCCTGCCGCACAGGTCGCAAGCTCGGTTACCGTCATTACCGAGGAACAGATTCAGCGCGACGGTATCCGTACTGTCCCCGATCTCCTGCGCACCGTGCCGGGACTGAATGTCGTCCAGACCGGTATCGGCATTACCTCGGTATTCATCCGCGGCACCAACTCCAATCATGTGAAGGTGATTGTCGACGGGATCGACGTCAGCGATCCCACGAATCCCACGCGTCAGTTCGATTTCGGGCCGCTGACGACTGCCGACATCGAACGCATTGAAATCCTGCGCGGGCCCCAGAGCGGCCTTTACGGCGCCGACGCGATCGGCGGCGTGATTTCGATCACGACCAAGCGCGGCAACGGCCCGGCCAAGGTCCGGGCGATGATCGAAGGCGGCTCGTTCGGGACGTTCAACAAGGCCGCGCAAATCAGCGGCGGCACGCAGAACTATCACTACGCCTTTACAATCTCGAATTTCCTGAGCGCCAGCACGCCGACCTTGCCGGACCGGCTTGTGCCTCCCGGCGGCACAAGGCGCGGCGACTATTCCAATAACTACACCTATACGACGAAGTTCGGTTTCAATCCGACCGAGAACCTTGAGTTCAACTTTGTCGGGCGCTTCACCGAACAGAAATTTCGCTACTACAATTTCGACTTCGCGACCCAGGACGAGGCGCACTCCTATTATTTCTACGGCCTGACGGAGGCGACCTACAAAGCCTGGGACGGTCGTTTCAACAATACCGTCGGCTTCGGCTATACCGACATTCTTCGTAAAACCGCGGCCTTCGACGGTTTCACGCCGCCCGGCCGTTTCGAGGGCGATCGCACAAAATATTACTGGAAGTCGGACCTCGCGATCATGCCGGGGCACAAGCTGCTCGCGGGCGTGGAACGCATCGAAGAGCGCGCGCTGAATGCGCAGTTCGGCGCTCCGGTGCGCGGTGAACATGGCAACACCGGCGTTTACGCTGAAATTCAGTCGAGCTTTGGCGACCGCTTCTTTCTCGTTTCCAACATCCGGCATGACGCGAACGACGTCTTCGGTGACGCGACGACCTGGCGCATCGCGCCGGCGTTCCTGATCCACGAAACCGATACCAAGCTGAAAGCAAGCTATGGCACCGGCTTCCGGGCTCCCGCTATTGCGGAGTTATATGGCTTCGGCGGCAATCCAAACCTTCGCCCGGAACGCAGCAAAGGCTATGACGTCGGCTTCGAGCAGTGGCTGCTGCAGAAGCGGATTCACTTCGGCGCGGTCTATTTCGAGAACGACATCGAGGACCTCGTCGCGGGCTTTCCCTTCGTGAACATCGGTCTCGCCGAAACCAAGGGCTATGAAGCTTTCGTCGCCGCGCAGGTCACGCCGACCTTTCAGATCCGGCTCGATTACACGCGCATTGACGCGAAGGATGCGCGGACCGGTCTCGCCCTCCTGCGCCGCCCCGAAAACAAGTACAGCTTCACGACGGTATGGCAGGCCACGGAAAAGCTCGATCTCTCCGTCGCGAGCGTCTGGGTCAGCGCCTATGCCGACGGCGACCGCGCAACCTTTGCCCGGATCGTGCAGCCGGGATTCAACATCTGGAACATCGCGCTGAACTACAAGATCAACCCGAATCTCGTGGCGTTCGGACGAATCGAAAACCTGTTCGACAAGCAATATGAGGTGCCGAACGGTTTCGAAGCCCGCGGCTTCGGCATCTTTGCCGGCGTCCGCTTCGCGAACTAGCCGAAAGGGAACGGATGAACGGCGTCAAGGAAGGCTAAATTGTCCTTCCTTGACGTCGCCGAACCGGTAATGCGGGCTATCCCTGTACGATCCGCTCGCTAAGTTTCTGATCCACGATATCGACCGTGCGATCGATCTCGGCATTCGGCATGCCGAGCTGGTGAGCGATAAGCTTCACCAGAAGATCGACCCGCTCGATGAAGGGAGCGCCGGCAGCCACCGCGCGCGCCGCGGAAGAGGGCTTCAGAAGGCTTTCCGCCGCTTTGGCGTATTTCTCGAACGGCACCTGATCTTCCGGATCGGCGCCGAGCTTGCGCGCGATCATGTCGACGTGTTCGTAGATCGATTTCGACAATGCGAGATCGCCATGCACGGCGTCGCGGATGGACTTCGGCTCTCCCGGCGTAATGCAGCGGTAGTTCCCCGTGAGCAGCATCGACCATTTTGCCAGCGGCACGAAAAGCGAGTCGTGAACCTTGAGTTTCACCGGCACGTCATGGCCGTCGAGCGTCAAGGCGGAGACATCGGCGTCAAGCTCTCGCAGCATTTCGTTGTTGCGTTCGTCCGCAAAGATCGCCGCCTTGAAATTGGTCGGCAGCCCGACGTGCAGAACATTCGCCGGTTCTTCCGGCGGGCGGAATGCCTGCGGATCGGGCGAACACAGCGTGACGAGGCTCGGATCGAAGCGATCCCAGACCTGAGCATTGGTATAGGCGTCGGTCAGGTCCATCGCAGCCAGCGCCGGTATCCGTTTCAGATAAGGCAGCGGCGGCATGTTCATGATCGAAAGACACGGCAGGCGCGCTTCCGCAATTTTCACCATCAGCATGCGAATGGTGTGGTTCGCATATTGCGGCTCCTGCATCGCGAGACACACGAGGTCGTAACGCGATACATCGACATGCTGCGGCGCGCAGGCATCGAGTTTTCCCGGTAGCGAGCGGGAGAGGATCGCGCGGTGCGCTGGTTCCTCGCGCAGCTTCAGCCGGACTTCCGTGCCTTCCTTGTTGATGAGATCGGCGGTTTTCTGTCGGCAAACCAGCGTCACGTTATGCCCGGCCATCAGAAGCTTTGTGGCCAGGAGTGAACCGTACGACGCTCCGAGAATGAGAATGTGGCGTGGCATTTCCTAAATTCTTTGTTCTGAAATCTTTTTGACGACGGCGGCTATCATCGTTTTTGTAATTATCGCGTCAAGGCCTTCGCAATCGTGAAGTCCTATCACCTCATAGGCGTTAGCCTGCGGCCTATTGGCAGCAAATGCGCTGTCGCTGTGGCCGTCGCCTAGTCCGCTCGATGTTCGAGCTTGTTCGCAAAACCGAAGGCGAGCTCGGCGCCGT
Source organism: Pseudomonadota bacterium (assembly GCA_023417665.1). Classification (GTDB taxonomy): domain Bacteria; phylum Pseudomonadota; class Alphaproteobacteria; order Rhizobiales; family Xanthobacteraceae. The sequence continues at coordinate 4,917 of JAEZFA010000130.1, forward strand.
GAATGAAGCGGGCGCGCTGCTTCTGATAGCGAGGGTCCTGATAGTTTCCGGGGAACGAGCGGATATGCTTCAGGGTTGTCGGCGGCGACATGTTCAACATGATCTCGACATGTTCCGCAGCCTTCGCGCGCTCGCCGCGCAGCGCGTAGATCGCCGCGAGGAATTGATGATTGCGCGGTATATGGGGCCCCAGTTCGATTGCGCGCTTGAACCAGGCAACCGCCTGCTGGTCGCGTTCAAGATAGAAATTCGCCATGCCGGCGATCGTGGCCCAGATGCAGTTCGCGGAATTCCGCGGGTTGAGCCGGATGGCTTTGCGGATCAGCGGTTCGGTCTCTTCGAACCGGCCGAGCAGCATCTTGGAGAAGCCGATTTGCGCATGTACCGAGGCATTGTTGGGCTCCAGCTTCAGCGCCCGCTCAAATGAGGCAAGCGACTCGTCGTTGCGACCCTGCAGCCGCCGAACGAGTCCGAACGCGAAATGGCCTCCCGCTTCGTCGGGCGCGAGTTCGATCGCCTCGAGCGCGAGCTTCTGCGCCTGCATCAGGCTCTGCCGGAAGTTCGCACGGCGCACGTTCGCAATTTCATTGATGAGGTATTGCGCAAGCAACATACGCGCGCGCGCCGAACCGGGATGCACACGAAGTGCCTCGGAGAAAAGATGCCCCGCTTTCGGGTCGAGCCGGCCGCACAGCGTGGTATTCATGATCGCGTTGCCCTGCCGGATCAGCGTCATGGCTTCCGGAGGATCCTGCGCCTCGCTACGGGTCCTGACACGCTCGATGGCCCGTTCGATCCGCCGCCCGATCGCGATCGAGATCTCGTCTGCGATCTCGTTGGCGGTCTCTTCCTTGAGCTCGAACCGCCCCGACCAAAGCTCGGCTTCCGTGCGCGTATCGAGCAGTCGCGGGTAGGCCACATGGCGGCCGTTCTCGCGCTGAATGCTTCCTACCACTGCATATTTCGTGTCGAGCTGCTGTCCGATCGTCCGTACGCGCAGATCGTCGGCTTTGTAGGTTCTCGCGGTCTGGTAGGAGATTACGGTCAGCGGCGGCGAGAGGCTGAGTGCCCCGGTTACTTTCGCGACCAGTTCGACTTCCGCCTCCCGCAATTCGTCACTGGAAGGTGCTACGGCGAACGGCAGCACCACGATCGAGTGTGACGTTTCGTCGAAAGGCTCCGGTTCGATCTCCGAAGGCAGGATCGTCGCGATAATCCGCTGGTCGGCGCTTCCTTCGGTCCACCACCAAAACCCCGCCACGCCAGCAAGAAGAAGGAGTACCGCAGCCGCGGCGACCTTCCACCCCTTGCCGGTCCGTGCGGTCGGGTCGGCAAGCGGCCGGGCAGGGGTGATGGGCAGGCGCGGCTCGTTCTCCGCATGCGGCACCGGATCGGGCTTCGCACTGCGTATCCGCGCGACCAGTTCCAGCGTTTCAGGTTCCGGTTCGACATTCAGCTCGTTGCGAAGCAGCGAGCGAAGTTCTTCGAAGCGTGCGAGCGCGCGTGCACGTCCATGCAGCAGCAATTCGAGATTCAACACATGCCGGTGCGTGGCTTCCCGCAGCGGGTCGATCGCAAGCAGCCGGTTCGCGAAGACAAGACCGTTCTGAAACTGCTGTTTTCCGATCAGCAGGCCGATCAGGCGATCCAGCACGGCGACCGCATCCTCGGTGTAGTGGCGCGCCTCGGTTGCGAGCCAGTTATCGAATTCTTCTTCCGAGACGTTGAGATTGGCGCCGAAAGGACCCCGGTAAAGCTCCGCGGCTTCGCGCAGCTGCTCTTCTTCGCTGGCGCCCTTGCATGCCTGGAAACGCTCGAGGTCGCTTTCGAACAGGCTCCGGTTGAGCCGAACGCTTTCGGCCGTTGCGATCAGCGCTTCCGCCCCGAAGGCGGCGCGGAGGTCGGATAGCGCCTGCCGCAGGCTCTGTTTCGCCTGCCGGTCTTCCTGCCGGGGCCACAGCATGCCGGCGAGGAAGTTTCGCGCCGCGCCATCTTGTTTCGTGGCGAGCAGGAGAAGCAGCGCCCGCGCCTTGCGGGTACGGAGGTCGATGGCTCCTTGCGCGCCAAGCGCCTGGAACTCACCAAGAAATTTCAGCTGAAACACGACAGGCAATACCGGAGAATGAAATGTGACCCCATTTACCGGGCGTTATTTCCCAAGATCAACTGGAGGTATTTATATACCTTTCACGTTTTCTTTTTCTCGTTGAAAGGTTGTTTGACGTTGCTTTGACGCTCGCATGACGCCTTGAAGCTATTTCGATCGCATGTGGGGCGACGATTCGAACAGACGCGGCGGCGAAGAAAAGATCGCCGGATGGAATGGCAGTCTTGATGCCACAAACTACTATTTGGGCCTGCTCGACGCCCTTGGCCTGATGGGCCTGCCGGGAATGGTCATATCCGCGAGCGGCCGAAAGCTCGCATCCAACAAGCAGTTTCAAACGCTATGGGCCACGGCGCGGGGGCCTGAGGCAGGTTTTTCCTTTGCGCACGCGGAGAGCGACGCAAAGCTCGCGGAAGCACTGCACAAGGTTGCGGCCCCGAAGAATTTCGAATGGCCGATCGCTATTCCGGTGCATAACCGCAAGCACAATGTGCCGCTCGCGATCTATGTCTGGGCAGTGTGCTGCCCGGGACATCGCGAACATGTCGCACTGCTTTCCGCGCATCAGTTCGGGCGAAAACGCGGACCCGCGGAAGCACTGTTGCGCGCACTATTTAACCTGACACCTGCTGAAGCGAAGGTCGCTCGCGCGATCGCCGACGGAGACTCCATCTCGACCATTGCGGAGAATTCCGCTGTATCGCGCGAAACGGTGCGGACCCAGCTGGCAAGCGTACTTTCAAAAACCGGAACCTGCCGGCAGACCGATCTTGCTTTGCGGATAGCCAATTTGAGTGTCGCCTAAAAATTCTGCAGTTAACTTTTCTTCCGGCACGGCTTGGTTTCGGGCGGGATAAGCTCCGGCCATGGCTTTACCGCGTCGCGAAATGGCTTGACGCCACGCGCAAATACCCCTGTTCTTACAGCCAAGAACAAGAAGACGATCAGGGAGAACTTGGCGGGACGGCTGCGGCTGTTCTTTTCCGCATATACTTCGCGAGAGGCTTGGTTCCGGCGCGTGCCTGCGGTTGAACGCAGGACAGCCGGACAGTCGCCTGCGCGAAACGTAAAAAGTCGTGGGGTGGGTGCCGGCGTATGAGTGGCAAGTACGTTCTTGAGACGGAAAATCTGACCAAGGAATTCGCGGGCTTCGTTGCCGTCAGCGATGTGAATCTCAAGGTAGAGCGCGGCACGATTCACGCCCTTATCGGCCCGAACGGGGCCGGAAAGACGACCTGTTTCAATCTGCTGACGAAATTCCTCACGCCGACCCGCGGCACGATCAAATACAACGGACAGGACATCACGCAGATGAAGCCAGCCGACATTGCGCGGCTCGGCGTGGTGCGGTCATTCCAGATTTCCGCGGTATTCCCGAATCTTACGGTTCTCGAGAATGTTCGCATCGCGCTGCAGCGCAAGCGCGGCGGTTCATTCGATTTCTGGCGCCCGGCTTCGGTGCTGAACATTTATAACGAACGCGCACGCTCCCTGATCAACGATGTCGGGCTTTCCGCGTTCGAGAACACGACCGCGGTCGAACTGCCCTACGGCCGCAAGCGCGCGCTTGAAATCGCAACGACGCTTGCGCTCGATCCGGAAATGATGCTGCTGGACGAACCGACCGCCGGCATGGGGCACGAGGATATCGACCGCATTGCCGCGCTCATCAAAACGGTTTCCGCCAATCGCACGGTGTTGATGGTCGAGCACAACCTGAGCGTCGTCTCCGATCTTTCCAACAAGATCACGGTGCTGACGCGCGGGCGCGTGCTGGCCGAGGGCGACTACAAAACCGTTTCAGAGAATCCGCAAGTGCGCGAAGCCTATATGGGGACCGGCCATGCTTGATCGCACTTCCGGGCCGCTGCTCGACATCAAGGATCTGCACGCCTGGTATGGCGAGTCGCACATCCTTCACGGCACAACCTTGCATGTGAACACCGGCGAAGTCGTGACCCTGCTCGGCCGCAATGGAGCCGGTAAGACCACCACCATGAAGTCGATCATGGGTATTGTCGGCAAGCGCACCGGATCGGTGAAATTCGAAGGCCGCGAGCTGATCAAGCTGTCATCTGACGCAATCGCGCGCGCCGGTATCGCTTTCTGCCCGGAAGAGCGCGGCATCTTCGCGTCTCTTGACGTCGAAGAAAATCTGATGCTGCCGCCGCAGGTGCGCACCGGCGGGCTTTCACGGGAGCAGATTTTCGAGCTCTTTCCCAATCTTCGCGAGCGTCTCGGCAGCCAGGGCACGAAGCTCTCCGGCGGCGAACAGCAGATGCTCGCAATCGGCCGCATCCTGCGCACCGGCGCACGGCTGCTTTTGCTGGACGAGCCGACCGAAGGACTCGCGCCCGTCATCATTCAGCAGATCGGCAATACGATCCGCAGGCTGAAGGAACAGGGCTTCACGATTCTGCTCGTCGAACAGAATTTCCGCTTCGCGTCCACCGTTGCGGACCGTTACTACATCATGGAACACGGAAAGATCGTGGAACAGTTCGCCAATTCCGAACTGAATAAAAAACTCGAAACTCTGCACGAGTACTTGGGTGTCTGATCGTCCACCGCAAATGGTGGCCGATAACCGGGAGGTAAAAGAATGAAACTGTTACGCACTGCAATTGTCTCGGCGGCGATGCTTTCCGCCGGCGCTGCCTACGGGCAGATTTCCGACAACCTGATCAAGATCGGCGTCCTTTCGGATATGTCCGGTCTTTACGCCGATCTCGGCGGCCCGGGCTCGGTGCTCGCCGCGCGCCTCGCGGTCGAGGATTTCAAGGCCAAGGAAAAGGGCCTGAACGTCGAGATCATCGGTGGCGACCACCAGAACAAGGCTGACATCGGCTCCAATCTCACCCGCACCTGGATCGATACCGACAAGGTCGACGTGATCGTCGACGTTCCGAACTCGGGCGTTGCGCTCGCGGTTTCCGAAATCGTGCGCGACAAGAACAAGGTGTTCCTCGCCAACGGTCCGGCCTCGTCGGATCTGACCGGCTCAAAGTGCACGCCGAACAACATCCACTGGACTTACGACACCTGGGCGCTCGCCAACGGTACCGGCAACGCCATCGTGAAGACCGGCGGCAAGACCTGGTTCTTCCTCACCGCCGACTATGCCTTCGGTCATGCGCTTGAGCGCGACACCTCCGCGGTCGTCGTCAAGAATGGCGGCAAGGTCGTGGGCCAGGTCCGTCATCCGCTGAACACGCAGGACTTCTCCTCGTTCCTGCTGCAGGCGCAGGCATCGAAAGCGCAGATCATCGGCCTTTCGAATGCCGGCGGCGACACCATCAACTCGATCAAGCAGGCGGCTGAATTCGGCATCGTCGCCGGCGGCCAGAACCTCGCCGGTCTGCTCGTCTTCCTGACCGACGTGCACGCGCTCGGACTGAAGACCGCGCAGGGCCTGATCTTCACCGAAGCGTGGTACTGGGATGCAAACGACGCGAACCGTGCTTTCGCCAAGCGCTTTGCCGCGCAGAACGGCGGCAAGTATCCGACCATGATTCACGCCGGCGTCTATGCCTCCGTTACGCACTATCTCAAGGCCGTGCATGCGCTGAAGAGCGATGACGGCAAGGCGGTCGTTGCGAAGATGAAGGAAATGCCGACCGACGATCCGCTGTTCGGCAAGGGCACGATCCGCGCCGACGGCCGCAAGATCCACGACATGTATCTCTTCGAAGTGAAGAAGCCCGAAGAGTCGAAGGGCCCGTGGGATTACTACAAGCTGCGCGCCACCATTCCGGCGGCCGAAGCGTTCCGCCCGCTCAAGGACGGCAACTGCCCGCTCGTAAAGGGCTGATCCGAAACCGCATCGGAAAGGGGCGGAGTGAATTCTCCGCCCCTTGATCCGGAGAGCTTGCATGATTTTCGATCTTCTTGGCGTCCCGCCGCAGGCCTTGTTCGGACAGCTGTTGCTCGGTCTGATCAACGGCTCGTTCTATGCGCTGCTGAGCCTCGGGCTCGCGGTGATCTTCGGGATGCTCAACATCATCAATTTCTCGCATGGCGCGCAGTACATGCTCGGCGCGTTCTGCGCCTATTTCCTGCTGCAGCTGCTCGGCATCAATTACTGGCTGGCGCTGATCATTGCGCCGATCGTTGTCGGCGCGTTCGGGATCGTGCTCGAACGCCTCTTTCTGCAACACCTCTACAAGCTCGACCACTTGTACGGCCTGCTGCTGACCTTCGGTATCGCGCTTATTCTCGAAGGGCTGTTTCGCCGGTACTTTGGCTCCTCCGGCATTCCCTATAGCCCCCCTGAAATCCTCCGCGGCGGCTATAATCTCGGCTTCATGTATCTGCCGAAGTATCGCGCCTGGGTGATCATCTGTTCGCTCGTGGTCTGCCTCGGCACATGGTTCGTGATCGAGAAAACCCGGCTCGGCGCCTATCTGCGCGCCGCGACCGAGAACCCGACGCTGGTGCGGGCATTTGGCATCAATGTGCCGCGCATGATCACGCTCACTTATGGCTTCGGCGTGGGGCTCGCAGCACTCGCCGGCGTCATGGCTGCGCCGATCTATAATGTCAGCCCGCAGATGGGAACGAGCCTGATCATCGTGGTGTTTGCCGTCGTCGTGATCGGCGGCATGGGATCGATCATGGGCGCTATCCTCACCGGATTTTCGCTCGGTATCATTGAAGGGCTCACCAAGGTCTTCTTCCCGCAGGCATCCAACACGGTAATTTTCGTAATCATGGTCATCGTTCTGCTGGTGCGTCCGGCGGGACTGTTCGGACGGACGACATAAATGGCGGTCGAGGTGAATGGAACGTCGGTGACGGTTTCGCAGTCGCGGGTAGCGAACAGCGAACTGATCGCCTTTGTGGTGATGGTGGCGTTCTTCCTGATCGCGCCGATTTTCATCTATCCGGTCTTCCTGATGAAGGTGCTCTGCTTTGCGCTCTTTGCCTGCGCCTTCAATCTGCTGCTCGGCTATGTAGGCCTGCTTTCTTTCGGCCATGCGCTGTTCTTTGGCTGGTCGAGCTATGTCAGCGCGCATGCGGCGAAAGTCTGGGGGCTGCCGCCGGAGCTTGCGATTCTGAGCGGTGTAGCGATCGCCGCGGTCCTCGGTCTGGTTGCAGGCTCGCTCGCGATCCGCCGTCAGGGCATCTATTTCGCGATGATCACACTCGCACTTGCGCAGATGATGTTCTTCTTCGCCTTGCAGGCACCGTTCACCGGCGGCGAGGATGGCATCCAGGGCGTACCGCGTGGCGTGCTGTTCGGCGTTTTCAACCTGTCGAACATCATGACGATGTATTTCACCGTATTGGTGATCTTCCTGGTCAGCTTCCTGCTGATCTATCGCATCATCTATTCGCCCTTCGGCGAGGTGCTGAAAGCGATCCGCGAGAATGAGCAGCGCGCGATTTCGCTGGGCTACAAGACCGACCGCTACAAGCTGGTGGCCTTCATTTTGTCGGCGACGCTGACCGGCGTTGCCGGCGCGACCAAGGCGATCGTGTTCCAGCTTGCCTCGCTGACCGATGTCGACTGGCCGATGTCCGGCGAAGTCGTGCTGATGACGCTGGTCGGCGGGCTCGGCACCGTGTTCGGGCCGGCGCTGGGCGCCGCGGTGATCATCACGATGCAGAACTATCTGGCGACCGCGGGAGACATTTCGTTTCAGATTTTCGGTATCGCCTTCGCAATGCAGCCGGGGCAATGGGTGCCGGTGATCCAGGGTACGATCTTTGTGCTTTGCGTGCTTCTGTTTCGGCGCGGCATCGTCGGCGAGATCGCGAACCGCCTGCGCATTCGTCTCTGATTGCGCTGGAACAAAGCGGGCAAGTGCTGGAACGATTTTCGCGTTCCTTGACGATGGTTGACACGCACCCTAGTTTCGCG
>JAEZFA010000318.1 GCA_023417665.1 Pseudomonadota bacterium
TGCGCGGCAAGGCGCCCTTCCCGTTCGATCTGCTTTACTGGAATTCGGACTCGACGCGGCTGCCGGCCGCGAACCACTCGTTCTACCTTCGCAACTGCTATCTCGAGAACAAGCTCTCCGCCGGCAAGATGGTGGTCGACAACGTGCGGCTCGATCTCGGCAAGGTGAAGGTGCCGGTTTACAACCTCGCCACGCGCGAGGATCACATCGCGCCGCCGCAGTCGGTATTCCTCGGCTCCAGCTTCTTCGGCGGGCCGGTGCGTTTCGTGCTCGGCGGCTCGGGCCACATCGCGGGCGTCGTGAACCCGCCCGAGAAGAAGAAATATTCGTTCTGGACCGGCGGCCCTGCCGACGGCGAACTCGACAAGTGGTTCGAGAATGCCATCGAGCACAAAGGCTCGTGGTGGACCGACTGGCTCGCCTGGCTCAAGGAGATCGACCGTCGCGAAGTTCCGGCGCGCGTTCCGGGCGAAGGCGCGCTCCCTGCGATCGAGGATGCGCCGGGACGCTATGTGAAGATCAGGGCCTAGCCTGCACTACAGCGCTTTCGGCCCGTAGCGACGCAACTGATCGTAAGTCTCGAAGCCAAGCCGCCGGTAAACCGGCTCGCCGAACTTGCTCGCCTGCAAGGTCACGACTTTCGCGCCGCGTGCGAAGGCCATGTTCGTCGTGACCGTCGTCATCAGCGTGCCGAGACCCTGCCGCTCTACATCGGGACGCGAGCCGATCCAGTAAAGTCCCGCACCCTCGCCGCTCATCAGCGCAAAGCCTGCCGCCACCGGCTCCTCGCCGCGATAGGCAACCGCGCCGAGAATGTCTTCGTGCAGCAGCGCGTCTGGCTTCGAGAACATCGCGCGCATGTGCCGCTCGGGCAGCACCACCGAATAGGCGGCGGCACTGGCTTCGACGAAATCATGCACATGCTGCAGGGTCGTGATCGGCACGACGCGAACGCCTTCCGGTGTTGCCCGTTCGGGTAGCGGCCGGACCACCGACATGCAGGGCATGCCGAAGCGTTCCTCGTATTCATTGGCGCGCAGGTAGTCTTCGAGATCGCCGTCCTGCTTCCCGATCACCGTGAAGGTGAACATGCGCTTCTTCGGCGCGAAGAACGCACGCGCCGCCTCGTCCATGTCTTTGGGCTTCACGTCGAGCGTGTTGCGCGCGCCGGCGTTCCAATAGCTGCCGGGAACGCCGGTCGCTCCCGCGACGAGGAAAATACCGTCCCGGTCGTAAACCTCGCAGGGATCCTGAAAGGTGGCGTGAACGCGGATCGATTCCAGATAGTTTTCGTTGGAGAGGCGTTCGACTTCGTTCATTGCGCTCTGCGGAATTGAGATGCTTTCGTGACGCTACGGATAGCGCGCTTTCCCCTGACCGGAAGCGGATTATTGCGCGGCGGCGCGTCCACTCATAGTCTGCGCGAAAATCTCCCAAGGAAAAAATCGATGTCCAAGGAAACGCTCACTGTCGACCAGATCAAGGCGCGCATCGGCCAGAACATCGGCACCTCGAAATGGTTCGAGGTTGGCCAGAACCGCATCAACGAATTTGCCGATGCCACCGAAGATCATCAGTTCATTCACGTCGATGAAGCGCGCGCCAAGGCGGAAACGCCGTTCGGCGGCACCATCGCCCACGGTTTCCTTACGCTCTCGCTGCTTGCGCCAATGGGCTACGACGCGCTGCCTTCGATTGCGAACCGCGCCATGGGCATCAATTACGGCCTCGACAAAGTGCGCTTCCTCAATCCGGTGCGCGCGGGCTCCAAGGTGCGCGGGCATTACAAGCTGATGGACGTGACGCAGCGCTCGGAAAAAGAGCTCCTGTTCAAATACGAGGTGACGGTCGAGATCGAGGGACAACAGCGCCCCGCTTTGATCGCGGAGTCGCTCGGCATGGCCGTGCTGCAATGAACGACCCCTTGATGGACCTCATCGCGGGATCGGGCGCGACCAGCCCCGACCCGCTGCTTTCCATCACGACCCGCGTCGAGCACAAGTTTGCCGATAACGATGGCGTGAAGATTCATTACGCCGCGCTCGGGCAAGGCCCGCTCGCCGTGATGATGCACGGCTTTCCCGATCACTGGCTGACCTGGCGCCACCAGATCGACGCGCTGTCGAAGCAGTTTCGCGTCTGCGCGATCTCGATGCGCGGTTACGAGCGCAGCGACAAGCCGGCAGGCGTCGAGAACTATTCGATGCGCAAGCTGGTCGGCGATTGCGCGACGGTGATCGCCGCCGAGGGCGCGGCAAAAGCCGTGATCATCGGACACGACTGGGGCGGCGCCACCGCCTGGAACGTCGGCATGCGCCGGCCCGACCTCACCGAGCGGCTGATCGTCCTGAACATGCCCCACCCCTGGACGCTCGCGAAGGTGCTCGCGAAAAACCCGGAGCAGCAGAAGAACTCGCAATATGCGCGCAACTTCCAGGACCCGGAATTTTACAAGCAGATTTCGCTGGAGCGGCTCGGCGCCTGGGTGAGCGATCCGGAAGCACGGAAGCTGCACCTGCAGGCGATGCAGCAATCCAACATACAGTGCATGCTGCACTATTATCAGGCGAACTATCCGGTCCCGCCTTATGTCGCCCCGACTGCCCCGCCGCCATCGGTCAAGGCGCCGACCCTGCTGATCCACGGCATGGAAGACAAGGCGTTGCTTTCCGAAGGCCTGAACGGTGTTTGGAACTTCGTCGAGCAGGATTTCACGCTCGCAACCATCCCGGGTGCCGGCCATTTCGTGCAGCAGGACGCGGCCGACGCCGTCAGCCGGACCATGCTCGCCTGGCTGAACCGCTAGGCATCGGGTTCGGGCCGTTCACACGCGATTGATCGGACGCGTCTTCTCAAGCGGCGGCGAGCGCCCTAGGATTATCGGAACAGACAATCCGTAAAGGGAATCGTCATGCGCCGTCCGCGCCTTGCGGCACTTCTGGTTGCGCTTGCCCTCCTCGCGCCGGGCATGGCTTCGGCGCAGACGCCCGACGATTGCTACAAGGCGGGGCTCCAGGACGACGATCAGGAACTGATCCGCATCTGCACCCGGGTACTGGAGAAAGGCGGCCTCGAGGGCACCCTGCTTTCGACCACGCTCTCCAATCGCGGCCTCGGTTACCTGCGCAACAAGGAATACGACAAGGCGATCGTCGATTTCTCCGAAGCGATCCTCGTCAATCCGAAAAATCCTTTCGCCTTCGACAATCGCGGCGATGCCTGGCGCGAAAAGGGCAACTACGAGCGGGCGCTGGCCGACTATAACGAAGCGCTCGCCATCGAGCCGACCTTCACCAGCGCATTGCTCAATCGTGGCATTACCCACGAACTCTCGGGCGACACCCGGAAGGCGCGCGACGACTATCAGGCGGCACTGGATCAGAAAGGCACGCGCGCCATCGACGACTGGGCGCGCAAGCAGGCGAAAAGCCGGCTCGACAAACTCGGGCGCTGACGCGCCGCACGACAACGTGGGAAAGCGATAATGAAAAAGTCCTCAGGCCTCGCATTTGCAATCTTGCTCTCGGCTGCCCTGCCCGCTGCGGCGCAGACGTCAAACGATTGCTATCAGGCAACGCTCAAGACCGACGATCAGGCGATCATCCGCATCTGCACGCAGGCGCTCGACCGCGGCGGTCTCGACGATCGTACCCGCTCGATCACGCTTTCGAACCGCGGCCTCGGCTATCTGCGCAGCAAGGACTACGACAAGTCGATCATCGATTTCTCGGAGGCGCTGCTGATCAATCCGAAGAACGCGTTCTCGTTCAATTTCCGCGGCGAAGCCTGGCGCGAGAAAGGCAATTTCGACCGTGCGCTCGCGGATTTCGAGGATGCGCTCGAGATCGATGCCGGCTTCACCGCGGCACTTTACAATCGCGGCCTTACCTTCGAGCGGCAAGGCAATCCGACCGCGGCGCGCGCGGAATACCAGAAAGCCGTCGCCACCAAAGGCGACCGCGCGATCGACACCTGGGCCCGCGACCGCGCCCGAGAGCGCCTTACCGCGCTCGGCGACGGGCCGCAGCAACAGCAACAACAGCAGCAACAACAACAGACCCAGCGCGATCGTGACGATCGCGACGATCGCGACGACGATCGTTCGCCACGGCAGCAGCCGCAGCAGCAGCAACAGAACAACGAGCCCGGCCGCGGCAGCGAAGGCAGCTATCAGCGGCGGCGCTAACTCACGGAAAGAGAGCGATCTGGTCGAGGCCGGTGGTTTCCGGCAGGCCGAGCATGACGTTCATATTCTGCACGGCCTGCCCCGACGCGCCCTTCACGAGATTGTCGAGCGTCGAAATGACGATCGCGGTTCCCGTGCGGCGGTCAGCGACGACGCCGATATAGGTCATGTTCGAGCCGCGTACATGCCGTGACTGCGGGACCATGCCGTAATCCAGTACCCGCACGAAGGGCTGCCCGGAATAGAAATCGGCAAGGATGCGCTGCAACTGCTCGGCACTCGTCGAACCGGACATCTTCACGTAATGCGTCGCATAGATGCCGCGGTTCATCGGAATCAGATGCGCCGTAAAGCTCGGCATCACCGGCCGGCTTGCCGCATCGGAAAATTCCTGATCGAGCTCCGCCATGTGCCGGTGGCCGCCGACGCCATAAGCGTGCATGCCTTCGGAGACTTCGGAAAACAGCATATCCTCTTTCGCCGAGCGACCGGCACCCGTCATGCCGGATTTCGAGTCGATGATGATGACGTCGGTTTCGATCGCGCCCGCCTCGATCAGCGGCACGATCGCGAGGATGGAGGTCGAGGTGTAGCAGCCCGGATTGGCGACGAGCCGCGCGCCCTTGATCTGGTCGCGATAGAGCTCAACGAGGCCATAGACCGCCTCCTTCTGCAATTCGGTGGCCTGATGCGCGTGGCCATACCAGCGCTCATAGGCAATCGGATCGCGTATGCGGAAATCGGCAGAAAGATCGATCACCTTCAGTTTCGGCGCCTTCTCCAGCAGTTCCTTGATGACCTTCTGCGTGGTGCCATGCGGCAGCGCGCAGAACACGAGATCGACCGAGGCCGGGTCGAGTTCTTCGATGGTGATGAGCTTCGGCAGCTCAATCCCGAAGAACTGCGGATAGACGCTCGCCATGGTCTTGCCGGCCTTGCGGTCGGCCGTCAGCGCGACGATTTCCGCGTTCGGGTGGCGCAAAAGCAGGCGCAAGAGTTCGGCGCCGGTGTATCCCGAAGCACCGAGAATCGCGATCCGCGTTTTTGTACCGCTCATTGGTCAATTCCTGATTGAAGGCTGCGAGGCTTACCCGAAATGACGCCCGGACGAAAGACTCCCCGCGTCGCGATCGGGAAAACCGCCTGCCCCCTTACTTGGTTCCTCGGCGCTGTGCGACAAGGCCCGCGAAGTGCATTGCGACGTGAGCCGCGGCGATCGCCGTGATCTCGGACTGGTCGTAAGGCGGCGACACTTCCATGACATCGAAGCCTACGAAGTTGATCGGCGCGAGCGCATGCAAAATCATCAGCGCTTCGCGGCTGGTCAATCCGCCCGCGACCGGCGTACCGGTCCCCGGTGCGAACGCCGGATCGAGCGCGTCGATGTCGAAAGTGAGATAGGCTTTCTTCTTTCCGACCCGTTTGCGGATCTTTTTTACAACGCCTGCGACTCCGAGCTTCTCGATCGCGTTGCCATCCACGATTTCGATGCCGTGCGTTGCCGGCGCGTGCGTGCGGATGCCAATTTGAATCGAATGCTTCACATCGATCATCCCTTCGATCGCCGCGCGGGCAACGAAGGAACCGTGATCGATGCGCCCGACTTCCGGATGCCAGGTATCCTGATGTGCGTCGAACTGCACCAGCGCGAGCGGGCCATGCTTCGCGACGTGCGCCTTCAAGAGCGGATAGGTCACGAAATGATCGCCGCCGAGCGTAATCAGCGTGGCGCCGGTGCTCAGTATTTCTACCGCCTGCTTCTCGATCTCGCCCGGCGCCGAGTCGTGATTGCCGTAGTCGAGCACGCAGTCGCCGACATCGACCGCCGTCATCTTCGCAAAAGGATCGAAC
>JAEZFA010000325.1 GCA_023417665.1 Pseudomonadota bacterium
TTTTCAAAGCTCGTCCGTTTTCGTTTTTAGATCAAAGCTTTACCGGCGAATATGGCAGCGGCAGGCTCTCCAGCGAGATCCAGCCCGCCCGCCAGATCGCCCATCCGATGCCGAACAGGATGGTCGCGACCAAGGTGGTGATGAGCGCCTTCTTCAGAAGCTGCGGCACCACAGGCGCGCCGGGATCGGTCCCCGCCGCGCTGATGCCGACCTCGTGCTGCGAACGCACGCCGATCGGCAGCACCGCGAACAATACGGTCCACCAGAGGATGAAGTAGATCGCTAAGCCCAGCGTGATGCTCATCGCCTACGCCTGTTCGATCTCCGTCAGCGTGCCGAGGAAATCCTTGGGATGCAGAAACAGCACGGGCTTTCCGTGCGCGCCGATCTTCGGGTTTCCATCGCCCAGCACCCGCGCACCGGTGGTTTTCAATTGGTCGCGTGCGGCGATGATGTCATCGACCTCGTAGCAGACGTGATGCACGCCGCCGTCCGGGTTGCGCTCAAGAAACTTCGCGATCGGCGAATCCTCGCCGAGCGGCTCGAGCAACTCGATCTTCGTGTTCGGAAGCGTGATGAACACGGTAGAAACACCGTGTTCCGGCTGCGGCACGATTTCGGAAACTTCCGCGCCGAGTTTGGTCCGGTAAACCTCGGACGCAGCCTTGATATCCTTCACCGCAATGGCAACGTGATTCAGCCGGCCGATCATCCTGCACCTCGATGGAAGCACTATATCTGTAGCACGAGCACGTGGCAGGTGGGCTTCTTGCCCCATGCGGCATTGACGGCGCCGCGCACGCTGCGCCGGATCGCTTCTTCGACCTGATCCGGGTCGCGCCGGCGCGGCTTCGGCAGGCTCTCGAAACCGGTGTGTACCGCATCCACGATCAGGTCGAACATCGACCCGTGATCGCCGGCCTGCTCCGGTATGCCGCTGAACTCGACCACAGGATCGTCCGCCATTTCGCCGCGGCCCTGCATCGCAACTGCAATCGAGATCACGCCGGAAAAGCTCAGCCGCTTGCGGTCCTTTACCGCCGGCTCGGACGACGACACCAGCAGCGTCCCGTCCTTGTAGAAACGCCCGGCCTGAAACTGATCGACCACGCCTGCGGGCGCCGGGCCAAGCCGGACGATGTCGCCGTTGCGGCAGCTCACGATTTCCCCGATCCCGCATTCCTGTGCGAGTACGGCATTCTCATGCAGATGCAGCGCTTCGCCGTGAACCGGCACCAGCGCTTCGGGACGCAGCCATTCGAACATCTTCTTCAGTTCGCCGCGCCGCGGATGCCCGGACACATGGACGAGCTCGGTGCGGTCCGTCACCACCTCGACGCCCTTGTCGATGATCGCGTTGATGATGCGGTTCACCGCCTTCTCGTTGCCCGGAATTGTCCGCGACGACATGATCAGCATATCGCCGGAGGAAAGCTCGAGCGCCGGATGATCGTCGTTCGCGATCCGCGCCAGTGCCGCGCGCGGCTCACCCTGGCTTCCGGTAAGCAGCACCAAGACCTTGTTCGCAGGCAGCGAACCATAGGCGTCGATGCCGCGGAATTGCGGAACGCCGTCCAGATAGCCAAGCTCTCGCCCGACGCCGATCACACGCTCCATCGCCCGTCCGGCGACGACCACTTCCCGTCCGCATTCGGCCGCAGCGAGTGCGGCCGAGCGCAGCCGCGCAAGGTTCGACGCGAAGGTCGTGATCGCAACACGGCCTTTCGCGCGCGCCACGATCTTTTTCAGGCTCTCCGCGACATCGCCTTCGGACGGCGAGATGCCGTCGCGAACCGCGTTGGTGGAATCGCAGATTACCGCCCGCACGCCTTCGTCGCCGATGGCGCGAAACTTCCGCTCGTCGGTAATCTCACCCGCGACCGGGTTGGGATCGATCTTCCAGTCGCCGGTATGAACGACAGTGCCCACCGGCGTGCGGATTGCGAGCGAATGGCTTTCCGGGATCGAATGAGCGACCGGCACAAACTCGACATCGAAGGAGCCGATGGTGACGCGGCCGCCAACCGGCACGACCGTGACCGGAATTTCCGGCGCATCCGGCTCCATCATCCGCTTGGATTCGAGCAGCGTCGCCGTGAACGGCGTCGCATAGACCGGGACTTTCAGCTTCGGCCACAGCTCGAACAACGCGCCGACGTGATCTTCGTGTCCGTGCGTGAGCACGATGCCCTTCAGATCGCGCCGCTCCTCAACGGCAAAACCGATATCCGCCATGATCAGATCGACGCCGGGCGTATCCTGATCACCGAACGATACCCCCATGTCCACGCAAAGCCATTCGCGCCGATTGCCCGATGCGAGGCCGTAAAGTGCGAGATTCATGCCGATCTCGCCGACGCCGCCAAGCGGCGCGAATAGCAATTCCTGTTGTGGCTTTGTCAAAACCTGTGCTTACCGGCTTGCGGCCGGGAACACGTCGCCGGCTCTGATGCGTTCACGATGACCATTCGCCAAAGCGAGCACAAGTGCTCCCTCCGCGTCGATTTCCTCAAAACGCCCTTTCAGCGCCTGCTCGGGCATCTTCACTTCGATCTCGCGGCCGAGATCATGCGCGCGCGCGAGCCACGAACTTCGTGTTTCTCCAAACGCCCGCCCGCTCTGCCATTGAGACATGCGACCTGGCAAGCGCTCGGCCAGGCGAGCGAAAAGCGCCTGCGGCGCAAGCGCAAAACCCGCGCCTGCAAAATCGGTTACCGGATAAGGCGTGTCGCCGGGATGATGATTGCAATTCACGCCGATCCCGATCACGACCGCCTGCCTGCCGCCCGACACCGCGCCTTCGACCAGAATGCCTGCGATCTTGCTGCCATCCAGCAGAAGGTCGTTCGGCCATTTCAGCCGCAGCCGGGCGGGATCGAGCGCCGGCAGACAGTCGAGCACGGCGTCATGCAGCGCGAGTGCCGCCACGAAGCAGATCTGCGGACTGAGATTGGCGGGCGCAGGATCGTAGAGCAGAACCGACGAATAAAGATTGCCCGGCTCCGACACCCAAAGCCGCCCGCGACGACCCCGCCCGGCGCGCTGCCGGTCGGCGACGAGCCACTGCTCGGCGGCACCAGCGGCGGCGCGCGAAAGCGCCTCGGCATTGGTCGAACCGATTTCGGCGAAGTGGCTGACGGGAAGCCCGCCTGCAACGGCCGGAAAATTCGCCATCAGAACAGCGACTTCGCCGCCGCATTGGCCGCGGCAACGAGCGGCGCCGGATAGACGAAGAACAGGATAACGACGGCGCCGGAGATCAGCATGATGGCGGCGACCGGCTTCGGCATCGGCAGGAAGCCCGCGACCGGCTCGTCGATATACATGAGCTTCACGACGCGCAGATAGTAATACGCCCCGACCACACTCGCGAGCACGCCGATCACGGCAAGCGTGTAGAACTTGCCTTCGATGGCGGCGAGAAAGACGTAGAACTTCGCGAAGAACCCGGCGAGCGGCGGAATACCCGCAAGCGAAAACATCAGTGCGGCCAGCACGAAGGCCATCACCGGCTGCGTGCGCGCGAGACCGGCAAGCTGGTCGATGTCCTCGACCTGCCCGCCGTCGCGGCGCATCGCGATGATGCAGGCGAAGGTGCCTAGCGTCATGGCGAGATAGATCGCCATATA
Organism: Pseudomonadota bacterium; assembly: GCA_023417665.1. Lineage (GTDB taxonomy): Bacteria > Pseudomonadota > Alphaproteobacteria > Rhizobiales > Xanthobacteraceae. The sequence goes on from JAEZFA010000325.1 coordinate 3,630, forward strand.
GATCAAGACGCTGGAAACGCCGTTCACCGTTCCCGGCGCCAGTCCGACCAGCGCATAACCGACATGGCCGATCGAGGAATAGGCCATCAGGCGCTTGATATTCTTCTGGCCGATCGCGGCGAAGGCGCCGAGCACCATGGAGGCGATCGCGATGAACACCACGATCTGCTGCCATTGCAGCGCGATCTGCGGAAACGAGGTCGTGGCGACTCGCACGAACAGCGCGATCGCCGCAACCTTCGGCACGGCGGCGAAGAACGCCGTCACCGGCGTCGGCGCGCCCTCATAGACGTCCGGCGTCCACATGTGGAACGGCACGGCCGAAACCTTGAAGGCCAGTCCGGCAAACAGGAAGACGATGCCGAAGATCAGCCCGAGCGACGGCTCCTTGGCCGCGGCGGCGATCCCGGTGAACGAAATCGTACCGGTGAAGCCATAGATCAACGAGGAGCCGTAAAGCAGCATGCCCGACGACAGCGCGCCGAGCACGAAATATTTCAAGCCGGCTTCGGTCGAACGCACGTTCTCCCGGTCGATCGCCGCGATCACATAGAGCGAAAGCGACATCAGCTCGAGGCCGAGATAAAGCGCGATCAGATCGCGCGCCGAAACCATCACCATCATGCCGGCGACGGACAGCAGCACGACCACGGAGAATTCGAACCGGTTGAGCCCGTGATTGCGCCAGAACGGCGACGACATGATCAGCGCGCCGGCCGCACCGATGACGATCAGCACCTTGAAGAAGCGCGCGAAGGCATCCACCACGATGCTGCCGCCGAATACCGAAACCGATTCCGCCGGCTGGATCACCACGGCAACAAGCGCAGCCACGAGAACGGCAAGCGCCCCCAGTTCGACGACCTGTGTGCTGTCGTCGCCCCTGAACACTCCGAGCATCAGCAGCGCCATCGCGCCGATCAGCACGATCAGTTCGGGCAATACCGGCATGAGAGAGGAAAGCGTCATGGCGGCTATTGCACTCCGAGCAGCGCGGCCTTCGCCGGCGCAAGCGCCGCCTTGGTCTGCGCGACGAGATTGCCGACCGCCGAGGCGCTCATGTCGAGCACCGGCGCCGGATAGAAACCGAACAGCAGCGTCAGGATCACGAGCGGCGCAAGGATCGCGATTTCGCGCCGGTCGAGATCGGTAATGCTCTTCAGGCTGTCCTTTTCGAGCGCGCCGAATACGACCCGGCGATAAAGCCACAGCCCGTAAGCGGCGGAGAGAATGACGCCGGTAGTCGCGAAAACGGCAGCCCAGGTATTCACCTTGAAGACCGCGATCAGCGCCAATAGCTCGCCAACGAAACCGCTGGTGCCGGGAAGTCCGACGTTTGCCATCGTGAACAGCATGAATACGGCGGCATAGACCGGCATCCGGTTCACGAGCCCGCCATAGGCTGCGATCTCGCGCGTATGCATGCGGTCGTAAACGACACCGACGCAGAGGAACAGCGCGCCGGAGACGACGCCGTGCGACACCATCTGGAACACGCCCGCCTGCACGCCCTCATTCGAGAACGTGAAAATGCCGAGCGTCACGAAGCCCATATGCGCGACGGAGGAATAGGCAATCAGCTTCTTGATGTCCTCCTGCATCAGCGCGACCAGCGACGTGTAGATGATCGCGACGACCGAGAGGAAAAACATCATCGGCGCGAACAGCTCCGACGCATGCGGGAACATCGGCAGCGAGAACCGCAGGAAGCCGTAGCCGCCCATTTTCAGGAGCACGGCGGCAAGGATTACCGAGCCCGCGGTCGGCGCCTCGACATGCGCGTCCGGCAGCCAGGTATGAACCGGCCACATCGGCAGCTTGACCGCGAACGACGCGAAGAACGCGAGCCATAGCCAAGGCTGCATCTCCCGCGAGAATGCAAACGTCAGGAGCTTCGTGATGTCGCTGGTGCCGGCCTGATAGTACATCGCCATGATCGCGAGCAGCATCAGCACCGAGCCCGCGAGCGTATAGAGGAAGAACTTGAAGCTCGCATAGACGCGGCGCACCCCGCCCCACACGCCGATGATCAGGAACATCGGGATCAGGCCGCCTTCGAAGAAGACATAGAACAGCACGATATCCAGCGCCGAGAACGTGCCGACCATCAGCGTCTCGAGCAGCAGGAACAACACCATGTATTCCTTGACGCGCTTTTCGACGTGCCAACTTGCAACGATCGTGATCGGCATCAGGAACGTGGTCAGGATCACGAAGGGCAGCGAGATGCCGTCAACGCCGAGCTTGTAACGGATCGCGCCACCCAGCCACGGATGATCCTCGACGAACTGAAAACCCGGATTGCCGCGGTCGAAGCCGGTAATCAGGAAGATCGACACGATGAAGGTAATCACCGTCGTCCATAGCGCCACCCAGCGGGCGTTGCGCTTCGCGGCGTCATCGTCGCCGCGCAGCAGCAGAATGAAGACCGCGCCGACGAGCGGCAGGAACGTGGTGACGGAAAGAATGGGCCAGGTCGCCATCACGCGGCTCCTCTGAACAGGAACCAGGTGATGAGCGCGGCAACGCCGATCAGCATGACGAAGGCATAGTGATAAAGATAGCCGGTCTGCAGCCGCACGACGCCGCGCGTCACATCCAGCACGCGCGCGGCAATCCCGTTCGGGCCGAAGCCGTCGATGACAAAGCCGTCGCCCTGCTTCCACAGGAAGCGGCCGATCCACTTCGCCGGGCGCACGAACAGGAAGTCATAGATCTCGTCGAAGTACCACTTGTTGAGCAGGAAGGCATATAGGATGCGGTGGTTCGCGGCGGCCCGCTTCGGCAACTCCGGCCTGCGTATATAGT
>JAEZFA010000020.1 GCA_023417665.1 Pseudomonadota bacterium
AGATGTCGGTCTGCACCAGATCATGCAGCTTCTTCGAGGTAATGTGGTTGCGCACATCGGCGTAACCCGGACGCGCCGGAATGCCGACCGCCCGCGCGCAGGCGGCGAGCAAAGCCGCCTTCCCGACGCAGAAGCCCTGACCCGCGCGCAGCACGTCGCTCGCGCGATAGGTCTGCGGCTTCGAGTAATCGAGATAGGGGTTATAGGCGACGCCGTCGCGGACCGCATGATAGAGCGCGATCGCCCGCTCCTTCTCGCCGGCAACGCCTGCTACCGCCGCCGCCGCGAATTTCGCGACCTCGGGATCGTCGCTATCGACGTATTCCGCCGGAGCCAGATAGTCGTCCGGTGCCATGCCTGCGGCCTTTCTCTTCTTCAATTCGGGCGTAGCCTGCCCGTCTTTCTTTCTGCCTTTCTGCCATGGCTTCGGGAGCGAAGGCCATTCCCGGGAAGGCATTGCCCCAAAACACGTCCACGCAGGGCAGCCATCGCATAAATACCGCTTGATTTTCGGACTTTGATGATTTTGTATCTGAAATTCGTGAAATCCCTATATTCACGCTAAATAGACGTGATTAAAGGCTTTCACCTCACCCTGTAACGGTCGAACGACGAACATGAGCCCTCTCGCCCTTTCCCTGATCGGCGGCTTTCTGATCGGCATCATTTATGGTGTCACCGGCCAGCGCACCGGCTTCTGCCTGAACTCAGGCTTTCGCGGCTTTTTCGTCACCGGCGACAATCGCAAGCTTGCGAGCTTCGTGCTGGCCATGGCGGTCGCGCTGCTTGCGACCCAGATTTCCGCAGCACTCGGCCTGATCGACCTCAGCCGCTCGATCTATCTCTCGGCGCCGTCTTCGTGGCTCCTGATTCCGCTCGGCGGCCTTCTGTTCGGCTACGGCATGATCGCGGCGAACGCCTGCGGCTCCCGCGCACTGGTGCTGCTCGGTCAGGGCAACCTGCGCTCGTTCGTCGTGCTGCTTTGCCTCGGCATCGCCGCCTACGCGACTTTCAGCGGCGTGTTGGCCCCGCTTCGTTCCGCGATCGCGGGCTCCACCACGATGGCGTTCGACCGCTCGCCCTCGATCCCCGGCTATCTCGAGCCGCTGCTCGGCGCGCAGAACGCGCGCCTCTTGCCCGCCGCCCTGCTGGCTGCCGTACTCGCGGGCCTTGCCTTCCGCAGTGAAGCCTTCCGCAAGAGCCCGCGCGATATCGCGGCCGGCCTGATCGTCGGGCTGCTGATTGCGGCGGGCTGGCTTGCGACCGGTTATTTCGGCGCCGACGAGTTCGAGCCGACGCCGCTTGCGTCCCTTACCTTCATCGCGCCGATCGGCGAAACCATCCAGTTCGCAATGCTTTCGACCGGCATGAAGCTTTCGTTCGGCATCACGATCATTGTCGGCGTGTTTCTCGGCGCGCTTGCGTCCGCGCTCGCCGGCGGCAACTACAAGCTGGAAGGCTTCTCCGAACCGCGGCAGATGCTGCGCTACATGGCCGGCGGCACCATGATGGGCATCGGCGGTGCGCTCGCGCTCGGCTGCTCCATCGGTCAGGGCCTCACGGGCTTTTCGACGCTGGCTTTTGCGTCATTCCTTGCAATCGCGGGCATCGTCGCCGGATCCATGCTGGCGCTTCGCGGCCCGCTGCGCCTTCCCGCCAATCCGCTGTCCCGGGCCGTCCCGGCGTTCTAGCTGCTGCCGGGCAAGCGGCTTTATGGTGAACGCATTCTTGCGTTTTGCGCGCAAACCGATTGTGTCGGTTAGCGGGAACTAGAAGTTTTTCCGCCATGCTCTCCCCAAGACGATAAGGGGAGACGGCGGAAGTGAACGAAATTGCACGAAATCTTGCCGCGCCTGCGGTTACGGCGGGCGGCGCGACGGAAACACTTGGCCATGTTCACGCCGTCAGTGGTTCGCAGGCGACCGTCGGCCTGCTCAGCGCCGCGCTCAACGGACAACACCGTTCCGTCATCACCGTCGGCCGCTTCCTGAAAATTCAAACCGCCAAATCCCAGCTGATCGGCGTCATCACCGAAGTTTCGATCCAGCGCGCGCAGGCGCATGACTACGGCGCGATCGCGCGCGTCGATCTCATGGGCGAGATCGTCACCAACGGCGGCGGCACCCGCTTCCGCCGCGGCGTCGCCGGCTACCCCACCATTCACGATACCGCACTGCCGCTTTCCAACCGCGAGCTTCGCGTGATCTTCGACGAGGCAAGTGCCGCGACCATCAGCATCGGCAATCTCCAGCAGGACACCAGCGTCAACGCGCGCATCGAAGTCGATGAAATGCTAAACAAGCATTTCGCCGTGCTCGGCTCGACCGGCGTCGGCAAATCTACCGGCGTCGCGCATATCCTGGCGCAGACCATGAAGGTGCGGCCGCAACTGCGCGTGTTTCTGCTCGACGCGCACAACGAATACCACCGCTCGTTCGGCGCCATGGCCGACGTGATGAATCCCGGCAACCTGCGTCTGCCGTTCTGGCTGTTCAACTTCGAAGAGATCGTCGACGTGTTCTTCGCCGGGCGTCCCGGCTTGCAGGAAGAGGCCGACATTCTCGCGGAGATCATTCCGCTCGCCAAAGCCACCTACGGAAACTATCGCGGCGGCGCGGACCGCCCGGCAATCAAGCGGCCGGACGCGAAGAACATCGGCTTCACCGTCGATACGCCGGTGCCCTACCGCCTCGCCGATCTGCTCGCGCTGATCGACGACCGCATGGGCAAGCTCGAGAACCGCTCCTCGCGCATGATCTATCAGCGGCTGATCACCCGCATCGAAACCGTCAGCAGCGATCCGCGCTACGCCTTCATGTTCGAGCGCGCCAATGTCGGCGGCGACACCATGGCCGAATCCATCAGCCAGTTGTTCCGGCTGCAACCCGGCGGCAGGAACATGACGATCATGCAGCTCGCGGGCTTCCCCTCGGAAGTCGTCGAGCCGGTGGTCTCGGTGCTGACACGTCTCGCCTTTGACTTCGGCCTGTGGAGCGACGGCGCGGTGCCGCTGCTTTTCGTCTGCGAGGAAGCCCATAAATACGCTTCCGCGGATCGCACGGCCGGCTTCGCGCCGACCCGCCGCGCGCTTGCGCGTATCGCCAAGGAAGGCCGCAAGCACGGCGTCTATCTCGGGCTGGTGACGCAGCGTCCCGCCGAACTGGACCCGACCATCATCTCCCAGTGCGGCACGCTGTTCGCGATGCGAATGTCGAACGACCGCGACCAGTCGCTGCTGCGCTCCGCGGTTGCCGACCATGGTGCGGACCTGTTTGCTTTCGTGCCGTCGCTCGGCACCCGCGAAGCGCTGGCCTTCGGTGCCGGCGTACCGCTGCCGACGCGCCTCACCTTCCCGGAGCTTCCGGCCGCCGCCGTGCCGCGCAGCGAATCCTTCGTGCGCAATACCGGCCTCAATGCCGAGGAGATCGAGCAGGACTTCATCAGCGCGGTGGTCGACCGCTGGCGCCGTGCCACCATGAGCCAGCAGAACGAAGAACCGGTTCGCGTGTCCATGGCCGCGGCCCAGGAGGCTGCACCCTTGCAGCCGGCCATGCCGCAATCGCAGGTCGGCGGAATGCCGATCGAGACGAGCCGCCTGAGCCTGCTGAAAAAGCCGATCACATCGGTCTGACGGCACCGATCGGATATTCGGAGCGGCGAAGAACGCGGAAGTAAGCGCGATCAGACGGAGCGAGCGGGAGCCCGCAACCTTCCGCTGACGCGCTCGTTGCTGCGGGCCATCCGCGTCTCGCCGACACGGCCGCCGAAACTCGCATTGCTCATTTCGTCGAGGAAGATCGGCTTCGCGAAGTAATATCCCTGCGCCATCCGGATACGGCTTGCGGTTTGCAGGTAGATCAGTTCTTCCATGGTTTCCACGCCTTCCGCGACCATGCTCATGCCCAGCGAATGCGCGAGCGACTCGATCGCCTTCAATACGCTCTGGCTCCGCGGACGTTCGTGGATGCGCGTGATGAAGGAACGGTCGATCTTGATTTCATCGGCCGTGATGTCGGCAAGCGCGCTCAGCGACGAATAGCCGGTGCCGAAATCGTCGATCGAAATGCGCACGCCGAGCTCGCGCAGCATCGGCAGCACTTCCGACTGGAACACGCCTTTCTCGACGATGGCGTCTTCGGTCAGCTCGAGGATCAGACGCTTTGCCTGACCGCTTTCGCGGATGGTTTCGGTCAGCGCACGCATGAACCCGAGGTCGCCGGTCTGCTTCGCGCCGACGTTGATGCTGATGCTGGTATCGCCGCCAAAGGCGGCATCGAGCCGGCCGATCGAATCGAGCGTCTCGGTCAGCACGAAATTGGTGATGGGATTGATGAGGCCGAGCTCGATCGCAAGTCCGATGAACTGTCCCGGCGGGTGAATTTCGCCGTCGCTGTCGCGCCAGCGGATCAGCGTTTCGAAGCCTTTGACTTCGTGGGAATGAATATCGACTTTGGGCTGGAACGCGCAGACGAAACGCCGGTCGCGGATGGCGAGCCGCAGGCGCTGCTCCGCCTCCATGCGCACCGCGATCGCGCGGCCAAGCCCGTCGTCGAAATAGACCGCCGAACCCTTGGCGCGGTCTTTCGCACCGTACATCGCGCCGTCGGCGTTGCGGCGCAGGATCTCGTAGCTCGCGCCGTGGGCCGGATAAAAACTCACACCGATCGAACACGAAGTGAAAATCTCGAAGCCTTCTATGTAGAAGGGATTCTTCACGTCCGACAGCACCTGCTCGATGACCGGCGCGACGCTGTCTCTGCTGCCGTGATCGCGCAAAAGCAGCACGAATTCATCGCCCGAGATTCTCGCGAGCATTTCGCCGGGCTTCAGCTTGCCCTGGATGCGCTGGCCGATCTTGATCAGCAGCGCGTCGCCGATGGCGTGGCTGTAGTAGTCGTTGACGTGCTTGAAGTTGTCGAGATCGATGAAGGCGAGCGCGAAAGCCTGGTCCGGCTCGCGCTCGATCAGGGCGTTCACCTGCCGCTCGATCTGCACCCGGTCCGGCAACCCCGTGAGGTTGTCGATATGGGCGCGTTCGGTGAGCCGCCGCTCGACTTCCTTGTGCTCGGTGATATCGACGGAGCTTGAGATCAACAGCGTATTGTTCGTGATAGAAACCGGCGTATGCGAGGTCAGGAGGATGCGTTCGCCTTCGCCGTCCTGCACGCGCGTTTCCGCGGTGATGGTCCTGCCGCCGGCGATGACACTCTGCTCCCAGTCGCGGCGGCTGCGAGCTTCGCTTTCCGAAAGGAAATCGCCGGGCGAACTGCCGAGCAGCCGCTCGACCGACATAGCAAGGTCGGCTGCCGCGATCGCATTCGCGAGCACGAAGCGGCCCGAGCTGTCCTGCACGGTCAGGCTGATCGGCAGATGATCCAGAATAACCTTGAGCAGATGATAGTCGCTGATCGCCGCATTATTCCGGTCGCGCTCGGGCGCGGGCGGCAGGCCATGCTCGGCAACCAAAGTCGCAAGTCCGGCGGCCGAGCATAGCCGCGCGATGGTGATTTCTTCCTGCGCGAAGGACGCGGCAATGCCGTCCCGCACGAGGAGCGCGATCACGGGCCTGCCTTCGATCGCCAGCGGCAAGCAGAGTGCGATTTCCTCCGGCGCAAGCAGCGCATCCAAACCCGCTGCGCTTGCCTGCGAAACCATCTTCACATGCATCAGGTCGCGGAAGGAAAGCCCGCTGCAGTCGCGCACGCGGTCCGCAGGTGCGGTCGCGTCCAGAATTTCCGGCCGGGAGCCTGCGCCGGAGAGCAGTATTCCGCGCGCATGCGGCACCACAGAATAGAGCGCGCCGAGCAGCGATTGCGCGTCGGCAGGCGCCATCACCGTTTTCAGCACGGATATCGTACCCGCCGTACCGGCCGGCTTCACTTGCGCAGACACCAAAAATCCCCAAGGGCTCGCAACGAATGCGCCCCATCGGCAATGAATACCCGCAAAACATTGGCAATGCGTTTCCCCGCATCCCCGACGACCCTCGGGGCAGTAAGAATTCGTTAACGATATTCCCGCGGCGGAGACGTGCCGTGCCCCCGCGAAACGCCGCGCAGACAAGATTTTTCCGCTCAGTGGAAGTCGCGCGACTTCGGCAGGATGCGAACATTGCGCGGATGGCGCGGCGAGCGGTGATCCTGTTGCGGATGCAGCACTTCATCGGTACGGCTGAGCGGCACCAGCCCCTTTCCATCCGATAGACGGCTCAGGTCCGAAGTCCGGTCGGCAAGCCGTGCTGCGACAAGATGCACGACCCCTTCTTCGCTGCGCTGGATGCGGCCTTCGACCAGAATAAGCCGCGCGCCCATCACTTCCTTGCGGAAGCGCGTGAACGTGTCCTGCCAGACCACGATATTGGCGATGCCGGTTTCGTCCTCGATGGTCATGAAGACGACGCCCTTCGCCGTGCCCGGTCGCTGGCGAACGAGCACCGCGCCCGCGCAACGCAGGAACGTGTCGTCTTTTGCGCTCGTCGCCGCCTTGCAGGAAAACACGCGATCGCGATCGAACAGCCCGCGCAGAAACTCCATCGGATGGCCTTTCAGGGAAAGACCGGCCGTCTGGTAATCGGCGACGACATGCTCCGGCAGCGGCATGACCGGAAGCGGCTGCAGATGCTCGCGCGGATGCTCGTCCTCGTTCATCGCGGCAAAAAGCGGAAGCGCGTCGTCATCCGGAAGACGGCGCGCGGCCCAGAGCGCCGCACGCCGGTCCATGCCGATGGAGCGGAAGCAATCCGCATCGGCGAGCAGCAGAATTGCCTTCTTCGGAAGCTGCGTGCGTTGCGCGAAGGTCTCGAGCGAATGAAATCTGCCCTGCCGGCGATGCGTGATCCGCTCCTCCCATTTTTCCTGAAAGCCGTCGATGTTGCGAAACCCGAGCCGCACCGCGAATTTTTCTCCGGATGCTTCGAGCGTGTTGTCATTCTGGCTGAAATTGATGTCGATCTCGCGCACCTCGACGTCATGTTCGCGCGCATCGCGCACCAGACTTGCGCGCGTGTAAAATCCCATCGGCTGCGAATTCAGGATCGCGCAGCAGAAGACTTCCGGATGATGGCATTTCAGCCACGCGGAAACATAAACCAGAATGGCAAAGCTTACCGCATGGCTTTCCGGAAAGCCGTAGCTGCCGAAGCCTTCGATCTGGCGAAAGGAATCCTCGGCAAACGCGCGCGCATAACCGCGCTTCACCATGCCTTCGATGAACATGCTCTTGTAGTTATAAATGGTGCCCAGATTGCGGAAAGTCGCCATGGCACGCCGCAAGCCATTGGCCTGCGCGTCGTCGAACTTCGATGCGGTGATGGCAAGTTGCATCGCCTGTTCCTGAAAAATGGGGACCCCCAAAGTTCGCTTCAAGACCGACTCAAGTTCATCGGCCGGCCCATGCTCGGGAGACGGCGACGGATACGTCACCAGCGCGGGATTCTTG
>JAEZFA010000065.1 GCA_023417665.1 Pseudomonadota bacterium
CCCTTGCGCTTGCCCGGTGACGATTAAGCGCGACGATGGTTAACAGCCGGTTGCCGCTTGCTTTTGTGCAATGCACCAATAAAGATGCCCGGCCCAAACGATCAGAAGGCTTGCCATGACCCCGACCGCCGCCCGCGCAACAGCCGCCGACGAAAGCTTGTTGCCCCTCCTCCTCGAAGCCAGCGATTCCGTGCAGGCCCTGCTTGCGGAAGCCGCGGCCTCGGTCCGCGAGAAGGTCGCGCAGAACGGGAAGGTCTCGGCGGCGAACCTGGAGCGCGAACAGCACGCCGCGCACGGCTATGCCTGGCTCGCGACCTACGTGGAAGCGGTCCGGCAGCTTGCCGCCTATAGCGGCCGCATGATCGAAGCGAACCGCTTCGGCGAGATCGAGGAATTGCTGGTGCGGGTCGGAGCCGGCGAGTACCTCGCGCAGATCTTCGGCGGCATTCCGATGAGCCAGGGCGAAATGGTCCGGCTGTCATCGCTCGGCATTTCCGACCAGAAGGCGGCGGCAAGGCTGACGCCCGCGATCAAAACGCTGATCGCGGGGAACAACGCCGAAACCCGCGCGACGCTTGCCGCGGCAATTGCGAAAGCGCAGGGCTCGCTCACGATCGGCGACGCGGGCCTCGACGAGACGCTGGACGCCATGCGCGCCGAAATGAATCGCTTCGCCGAAAGCGAAGTGGTTCCCCACGCACACGAATGGCACCTGAAGAACGAGTACATTCCGCTCGAGATCATCGCGAAGATGGCCGAGCTCGGCGTGTTCGGCCTCACCATTCCCGAAGAGTTCGGCGGACTTGGCCTCGGCAAAGAGTCCATGGTGGTCGTCTCGGAGGAATTGTCGCGCGCATGGATCGGCGTCGGCTCGCTCGGCACGCGCTCGGAGATCGCGGCGGAGTTGATTCTCGGCGGCGGCACCGACGAACAGAAGAACGAGTGGCTGCCGAAGATCGCAAGCGGCGAAATTCTGCCTACCGCGGTTTTCACCGAACCGAATACCGGCTCCGATCTCGCTTCGCTGAAGACGCGCGGCGAGAAGCACGGCGACGTCTATAAAATCTACGGCAACAAGACCTGGATCACGCATCCGGTGCGCGCCGATCTTATGACCCTGCTCTGCCGCACCAAGCCGGACGAGAAGGGCTATCAGGGCCTCTCGATCCTGCTGGCGACCAAGCCGCGCGGCGACGACAAGAATCCCTTTCCCGCCGAAGGCATGAGCGGCGGCGAGATCGAAGTGATCGGCTATCGCGGCATGAAGGAATTCGAGATCGGCTTCGACGGCTTCGAGGTGAAGGCCGAGAACCTGCTCGGCGGCACCGAAGGAAACGGCTTCAAGCAATTGATGCAGACCTTCGAAGCGGCGCGCATCCAGACCGCGGCGCGTGCGATCGGCGTCGCGCAGTCCGCAATGGAGCTCGGGCTGCGCTACGCGCATGAGCGCATCCAGTTCGGCAAGCCGCTTTATTCGTTCCCGCGCGTCTCCGACAAGATCGTGAGCATGGCAGCGGAAATCATGATCGCGCGCCAGCTCACCTATCATGCGGCACGCGAGAAGGATTCTGGCCGCCGCTGCGACCTCGAAGCCGGCATGGCAAAGCTGCTCGCCGCACGCGTCGCCTGGGCCGCGGCGGACAACGCGCTGCAGATCCACGGCGGTAATGGTTTCGCCATGGAATATCCGATTTCCCGCGTCCTGGCTGACGCGCGCATCCTCTCGATCTTCGAGGGTGCGGCCGAAATTCAGGCGCAGGTCATCGCGCGGCGCCTGCTCGACGGCACCAATTAGGCGCCAGGCAACCCCTTCGCGACTTCCGCGTTGATGTTCGGCAACGAACATCAATTCGCGGAGGATTCCTTGGAAAATCTGAAACTCGGTTCCGGCGCCTGGATCGTCGTCTGCGATGGCGCGAAAGCGCTCATTCTCGAGAACAACGGCGACAAGGCTTATCCCGACCTGCGCACGCGCGAAGTGCTGGCGCAGGAAAATCCGCCGACCTCCGAACAGGGCACCGACCGCCCCGGTCGTTCGCATTCTTCGGTCGGCCCGGGCCGAAGCGCGGTCGGACAGACCGACTGGCACGATCAGGCCGAGGCGAAGTTTCTGAAAGAACTGATCGAGAAAATTCATCTTGCCGTGCATGGCGGCGAAACCAGCGAGCTTGTCATCGTCGCGCCCCCGCGGGCGCTCGGCATGATCCGCGCGCACTACACCCCGGCGATCAAGCAGGCGCTGCAAAAGGAGATCGACAAGGATCTCGTGAAAATTCCGGTCGACCAGATCGAAAAGCAATTGCTGCACTAAGATGAAGACGGCCGTCCGTCTCGTTCTTTGTCTTGCGCTCTGCTTCGCGGTGGCCGCATTGGGCGCGATCGCCACCACGCCGAAGATTGCGACCTGGTACGCGGGCCTGAACAAGCCTTCCTTCACGCCGCCCAATTCCGTCTTCCCGTTCGCGTGGAATATTCTCTATGCGCTGATGGCGATTTCGCTCTGGCGGCTGTGGGAGGCTGCGGCAAGCCCGGCGCGCAGCCGCACGATCGCGCTTTTCCTGTTGCAGCTCTGCGTCAATCTCGCCTGGTCATGGATTTTCTTCGGCGCGGAATCCATCCTCGGCGGCCTTGGGACCATCCTTGCCTTGGATGCGCTGGTGCTATGGACGATTTATGCGGCCTGGAAGGTGGATCGCTTTGCCGCGAGCCTGCTGCTGCCCTATCTGCTCTGGATCGGCTACGCTACCGCACTGAATGCCGAGATCGTCCGGCTCAATATGTAAGCCGCAGGAGTGGCTGTCATGGCCAATTTTCTTCAAACCATCGCCGTGCCTGTTGCCCTCATCGCGGTCGCCATCGTGCTCCTCCTCGGGCTCTGGAACATGATGAAGGGCGGCTCCGGCAACACCTCGCAAAAGCTGATGCGCCTGCGCGTGCTGTTGCAGGGAATCGCGATCGCGCTGGTGATGTTCACGCTCTGGGTCATGGGCCGCTGACTAAGTTCAGCACTCGCGGAAAGTAGGCTACAACCGCCTCCTTTCACGGGAGGCGCTGACCATTGGTTGTCCTGAACCGCATCTATACGAAAACCGGCGACGACGGCACCACCGCGCTCGGCAGCGGCGAACGCCGTCTGAAATTCGATCTGCGCATCGAGGCTTACGGCACGGTCGACGAAACCAATGCCGCGATCGGCATCGCGCGGCTGCATCTGGAAAGCGAACCCGAAGTCCAGGCGATCATGGGCCGGATACAAAACGACCTGTTCGATCTCGGCGCCGATTTCGCGGTCCCCGAAACCGACGACGCGCCGAAGGAGCGCCTTCGCGTCGCCGACGCGCAAGTGACGCGGCTGGAGGCGGAGATCGACCAGCTCAACACCGCGCTGAAGCCGCTGCGCTCGTTCGTGCTGCCGGGCGGCGAGCCTTCCGCCGCCTATCTGCATCTGGCCCGCACGGTCTGCCGCCGCGCGGAGCGGCTTGCGGTGCAGCTTTCGCAAGTGAAGGACGAGAAGGTGAACCCGGCTGCGATCCGCTATCTCAACCGGCTGTCGGATCTGCTGTTCGTGGCGGCGCGCTACGTCAATGGCCGCGGCGAGCGCGACGTGTTATGGGTGCCGGGCGCAAATCGCTGAGCGGTGACGATGGTTTTTCTGCCGGTCTATGACTACAACCGCCTTCGCTACATCAAGCGGCCCTATGTGACCTGGGCGCTGCTCGCGTCGAACATTCTCATTTATTTCCTGTTTCAGTCCGGCATCGTCTGGAATCTGGACGAGATGCTGAACCGCGTCTTCGGCTTCATGCCGGCTTCCATTCTCGCCGGCGCGGGCCGGCCGGGAGACGTTCCCGCGCTGATTGCCGAAGCGCCGGGCATCAAGCTCTTCACCTACATGTTTCTGCACGGCGACCTCGGTCACCTGTTCGGCAACATGGTTTTCCTCTGGGTCTTCGGCGACAACGTCGAAGATGCGATGGGTCGTTTCCGCTATTTCCTGTTCTACATCGCCTGCGGTGTAGCGGCGGGCCTTGCGCATTTCCTCTCGGCGCATACCTCGCAGACGCCGCTGATCGGCGCCTCGGGCGCGATCTCCGGGTTGCTTGCGGCTTATCTCGTGCTGTTCCCGCGCGCGAAGGTCTGGGTGCTGTTTTTCACCCGTATTCCGATCAAGCTGCGCGCCTATTGGGTGCTCGGCATCTACATCATCTTCAACCTCGTCATGGCCTATGCGCGCAACATGGATAACGTTGCCTGGTGGGCGCATATCGGCGGCTTCGCGGCCGGTCTCGTGCTCGTTTTCCTGATGCGGCGGCCGGAGGTCGGGCTTTTCAAGGGCGACCCGGACACGGTCGCGGCGGCGGGTGACGCAGCGACCGTCTCACCCGTGGTGCCGGTCGAGCGCGGCGCAACCGAAGCGCCGGTTGCCCCAATCGATGCACCCACGGTCATCGTTCGCGTTGACAGGCCTAAGGACCAGCCATAGTTTGCCCGCCGCACCGCAACAAATGGGGCGCGGATGAAAGTCATCGTCGCAGTAAAACGTGTCATTGATTACAACGTAAAAGCGCGCGTGAAGCCTGACGGCTCCGGCGTCGATCTCGCAAACGTAAAGATGTCGATGAACCCCTTCGACGAAATTGCCGTCGAAGAGGCGATCCGTCTGAAGGAAGCCGGCAAGGTGACGGAAATCGTCGCCGTATCGATCGGACCGCAGCAGGCTTCCGAGACGATCCGCACCGCGCTCGCGATGGGTGCCGATCGCGGCATCCTCGTGAAGCACGACAGCGCGGTCGAGCCGCTTGCAGTCGCGAAAATTCTCAAGGGCATCGTGGAAGCCGAACAGCCGAAGCTCGTGATCCTCGGCAAGCAGGCGATCGACGATGACTCGAACCAGACCGGCCAGATGCTGGCCGCGCTTCTGAACTGGCCGCAGGGCACCTTCGCCTCCAAGGTCGCGGTTGAGTCCGACAGCGTGAACGTGACGCGCGAAATCGACGGCGGATTGCAGACGGTGAAGCTGAACCTGCCCGCGATCGTCACCACCGACTTGCGCCTGAACGAGCCGCGCTACGCGTCGCTCCCGAACATCATGAAGGCGAAGAAGAAGCCGATCGACGAAAAAGCCCCCGGCGACTACGGCGTCGACGTCGCGCCGCGCCTGAAGGTTTTGAAGACCGCCGAGCCCGCAGGCCGCAAGGCCGGCGTGAAGGTCGACTCCGTCGCAGCCCTCGTCGACAAACTCAAGAACGAAGCGGGAGTGATCTGATCATGGCAACACTCCTCATTGCCGAACACGACAACGCGACCCTGAACCCGGCGACCGCCAAGGCGCTGGCCGCAGCCGCCGCACTCGGCGGCGACGTCGACGTGCTGGTCGCAGGCGAAGGCGCCAAAGCCGTTGCCGATGCCGCCGCAAAGCTCGACGGCGTGAAGAAGGTGCTGCTCGCCGACAACGCCGCCTACAAGAACAAGCTCGCCGAGCCGATGGCGGCACTGATCGTGAAGCTCGCCGACGGCTACGACGCGATCGTGTCGCCGGCCACCACCTCCGGCAAGAACTTCATGCCGCGCGTCGCAGCACTCCTCGACGTCATGCAGATTTCCGATGTCATCAAGGTGGAGAGCCCGGACACCTTCCAGCGCCCGATCTACGCAGGCAACGCAATCCAGACCGTGCAGTCCGCCGAGAAGAAAAAGGTGATCACGGTCCGCACCGCGTCGTTCCAGGCCGCCGGCGAAGGCGGTTCGGCTGCGGTCGAAAACGCCGAAGCTGCGGGCGACCCGGGTATCTCCTCCTTCGTCGGCGAAGAGCTGTCGAAGTCGGATCGCCCTGAACTGACCTCGGCCCGGATCATCATTTCCGGCGGCCGCGCCATGGCGAACAAGGAAAACTTCGCGAAGTACATCGAGCCGGTAGCCGACAAGCTCGGTGCCGCGGTCGGCGCCTCACGCGCTGCGGTGGATGCCGGCTACGCGCCGAATGACTGGCAGGTCGGCCAGACCGGCAAGGTCGTGGCGCCAGAGCTTTATATCGCCGTCGGCATTTCCGGCGCGATCCAGCATCTGGCCGGCATGAAGGACTCGAAGGTCATCGTCGCCATCAACAAGGACGAGGAGGCGCCGATTTTCCAGGTCGCCGATTACGGCCTCGTCGGCGACCTCTTCACCGTATTGCCCGAACTCGAAAAAGAACTCAGCAAATAGCGAGCAGCCCGCGCGATGAAAGCCTTGAAAAAAATCGGAGTAATCGGCGCGGGCCAGATGGGCAACGGCATCGCGCATGTCTGCGCCATCGCCGGCTATGACGTGAAGCTCAACGACATCTCCGAGGACCGCATCAAGGCCGGGCTTGCCACCATCAACGGCAACATGCAGCGCCAGGTTTCCAAGGCGCTGATTTCCGAAGACGACCGCCAGACTGCGCTGGCGCGCATCGTGCCGGCGGCGGCA
Source organism: Pseudomonadota bacterium (assembly GCA_023417665.1). Classification (GTDB taxonomy): domain Bacteria; phylum Pseudomonadota; class Alphaproteobacteria; order Rhizobiales; family Xanthobacteraceae. The sequence continues at coordinate 6,451 of JAEZFA010000065.1, forward strand.
TTCAACGATCTCACCGACTGCGATCTCGTGATCGAGTCGGCCTCCGAGAAGGAAGAGGTAAAGAAGAAAATCTTCGGCGAGCTTTCGCAGCTGATGCCGAAGGACGCGCTGCTCGCCTCCAACACCTCTTCCATCTCGATCACCCGGCTTGGCGCATCCACCGACCGCCCCGAAAAGTTCATCGGCATCCACTTCATGAATCCGGTGCCGCTGATGGAGCTGGTCGAGCTCGTGCGCGGCATCGCCACCGACGACGACACCTTCGAAACCTCGAAGGAGTTCGTGAACCGGCTGCAAAAGACCTATGCGGTCGCGGAAGACTTTCCGGCCTTCATCGTGAACCGCATTCTCCTGCCGATGATCAACGAAGCGATCTATACGCTTTACGAAGGCGTCGGCTCGGTCGAGGCGATCGACAAGGCGATGAAGCTCGGCGCGAACCATCCGATGGGGCCGCTGCAGCTTGCGGACTTCATCGGGCTCGATACCGTGCTTTCGGTGATGCAGGTGCTCCACGAAGGGCTCGCGGATTCCAAGTATCGCCCCTGCCCGTTGCTCGTGAAATACGTCGAAGCCGGCTGGCTCGGCCGCAAGACCAAGCGCGGCTTCTACGACTATCGCGGCGAGAAGCCGGTTCCCACGCGCTGATCGATCAGCGCTAAACGTTCCTTAACCCGCCGGCCGCCATGTTGCCGGCCATGGAAACCGCCCTCATCAGCGCCGTCATGGCGTCGAAAACTGCGCAGACGCAGATGGCGCTTGCCGCCAAGTTCGCCAAGATGAATGCCGCAAGCGAGCAGTCGATCGCGCAGCTCGTCGAAGCCGCGAACCAGAACGCGCAGAAGCTCGCGGACGCCGCAAGCGGGCTTGGCCAGAACCTCGATATTCAGGTTTGAATCGTCTCTGAACTTTATAGAGCCTCATCCCGAGGAGGCGCGCAGCGCCGTCTCGAAGGATGAGTTTAGTTCCCCGACAGCGCCGCGCGGATCAGGTTGAGCGCGTCCTCGCTCGCCCATTCCGCCGGCGCCACCATGAAGCCGAGCTCGCAGCCCTGCCGGTCGATCAGGATCGTCGCGGGCAGGCCCGGCGCGCGGTCCGCGGCTTTCAGCGTCTGAAAGACTTTCGTGGTCGGGTCTTCGTAATAGCGAAGGCTCTTCACCTTGATCTCTTCCAGAAATCTCCGCGGCTTGTCGCCACCGCGCTGGTCGAGATTGATCGCGACCACCGTGAAATCGCTGCCGCCGAGCTTCTGCTCGAGTTCGTCGAGCGCCGGCATTTCCTTGCGGCAGGGCGCGCACCAGGTCGCCCAGAGATTGATCAGCACGAAGCGGCCTTTGAAATCGGCAAGGCTCACGGTCTTCCCGCTGTCGTCCTTGAATTCGATCGGGGTGGCGCGCCGCGGCGTCTCGTTCGGCGTGAAGGCCGCGACCTCGCCTTTGGCGAGCGGCACGAGCCGCTTCGCCGTCAGCGCGGCGTTAACGCAGGAGGCATCGGAAATTGCCGCCGCGTTGCGCTCCAGCCCGCCGGTCAAGTATACCCCCGCGAACCCCGCGACCGTGCCGAGAAAGGCCGCAAGCACCAGATAACGCGCGCGGCGCAGCCAGTTCACGCGAGTGGTCGGTTCGGGGAGTGGAGCGGTCATCGAAAAGGCCGTCTGGGATTCGTGAGATGAGCAACAAGATGTGGGGCGGAAGGTTCGCGGCGGGACCCGACGCGATCCTCGAAGAAATCAACGCCTCGATCGACTTCGACCGGCACTTGTTCGCACAGGACATCGCCGGCTCCAAGGCGCATGCCTCGATGCTTGCCGCACAAGGCATCATTACGGCAGCCGACGCGGACAAAATCGCGCAGGGCCTCGACACCATTCTTGGCGAGATCGAAAGCGGGAAGTTCGTGTTCTCGAAGAAGCTCGAGGACATTCACATGAATGTCGAAAGCCGGCTTGCCGAACTGATCGGCCCGGCCGCCGGGCGGCTTCACACCGCGCGTTCGCGCAACGATCAGGTCGCGACCGATTTCCGGCTCTATATCCGCGACACCATCGACGGCCTCGATGCCTCGCTCGCCGGCCTGCAACATGCGCTTGCGCAGAAAGCGCTCGACTATGCCGACAGCGTAATGCCGGGCTTTACCCATTTGCAGACCGCGCAGCCGGTCACCTTCGGCCATCATCTGCTCGCTTATGTCGAAATGCTTTCGCGCGACCGCGGCCGGCTTGCCGACGCAAGAAAGCGCATGAACGAAAATCCGCTCGGCAGTGCGGCCCTTGCCGGCACCTCGTTTCCGATCGACCGCGACCTGACCAGCAAGGCGCTCGGCTTCGACCGGCCGACGGCGAACAGCCTCGATGCCGTCTCCGACCGCGACTTCGTGCTGGAAACGCTTTCGGCGGCCTCGATCTGCGCGATGCATCTGTCGCGCTTCGCCGAAGAGATCGTGATCTGGACCACGCCCGCCTTCGGCTTCGTTGCGC
>JAEZFA010000080.1 GCA_023417665.1 Pseudomonadota bacterium
GTTCGATCGGGCTCGGATCGTCGTACTGGAAACGAACGCGGCCGGGTCGCTGCATGTAGAACATGCCTTCGGTCTTGGAGCCGTCGGGACCGACCTGATGAAACTTGCCGACCAGGGTTGCGGTCGCGTTGAAAAATTTCGTCACGCGCTCGAGCGAAGCAACCTGCTTCGCGTCGAGCTCGATGCCGGCCTTGGTCACGGCAACGGTCGGGCCCTGCTTGGTCTGCGCCTGCGCAAAAACGCCGGTCGCGAGCGATAGCGCGCCGAAGATCAGGATTGCCGAAAGCTTGGTCAGCCGGTTCATCTGTCGTCCTTCAGGATTGCCGAATCGTCGGAATTCTGCCGGTCCGCGAACATAATATTCCGAGCCGGAAAAATGAAAGTTCCGCAAAGAGGCCGAGGTCAGCCTCATTGCCGCGGGTGTTTCTCTATTTGCCCGCTATGGCGATTTGGCGGCTTGTCCCCCGCGTCAATCTGCGCCGCCGCCTGCAAGAATCTCCCGCTTTCCGGCGTGGTTCGCGGCAGAAATGACGCCTTCCATTTCCATCCGCTCGATTAGGGAAGCCGCACGGTTGTAGCCAATCTGGAGCCGCCGTTGCACATAGGAAGTCGAAGCCTTTTTGTCGCGCAGCACGATCGCGACGGCGCGTTCGTAGAGGTCGCCGCCCTCTTCGCCTATGGCGCTCTTGTCGAAGACCGCGCCGTCCTCGCCTTCTTCGGGTTCCGCGGTGATTTCCTCGAGATACTCGGGGATACCCTGCTCTTTCAGGTGGCGCACGACGCGCTCGACTTCGGCGTCGGAGCAGAAGGGCCCGTGTACGCGTGAGACGCGCGAGCCGCCCGCCATGTAGAGCATGTCACCCTGGCCAAGGAGCTGTTCGGCACCCTGTTCGTTCAGAATCGTGCGGGAGTCGATCTTCGACGACACCTGGAAGGAAATGCGGGTCGGGAAGTTCGCCTTGATGGTGCCGGTGATGACGTCGACCGAAGGGCGCTGGGTTGCCATCAGCAGGTGGATGCCAGCGGCGCGCGCCATCTGCGCAAGACGCTGGATCGCGCCTTCGATGTCCTTGCCGGCTACCATCATGAGGTCCGCCATTTCGTCGACCACGACGACGATGAAGGGCAGCGGTTCGAGCTCCATCTCCTCGGATTCGTAGATTGCTTCGCCGGTTTCGCGATCGAAGCCGGTCTGAACGGTGCGCTTGATCGACTTGCCCTTGGCAGCGGCATCGACCACCGCCTGGTTGAAGTTCTCGATGTTGCGCACGCCGAGCTTCGACATTTTCTTGTAGCGCTCTTCCATCTCGCGCACCGCCCATTTCAGCGCGATTACGGCCTTGCGCGGATCGGTCACGACCGGCGACAACAGATGCGGAATGCCGTCATAGACGGAAAGCTCGAGCATCTTTGGATCGATCAGGATCAGGCGGCACTGGTCCGGCGAAAGCCGATAGAGCAGCGAGAGGATCATGGTGTTGATCGCGACCGATTTGCCGGAGCCGGTCGTGCCGGCGATCAGCAAATGCGGCATGCGCGCGAGATCTGCGATCACCGGTTCGCCGCCGATGGTCTTGCCGAGGCAGAGCGGCAGCTTTGACGGCGTATCGCGGAATTCCTTGGATTCGAGCTGTTCGCGCAGCACGACTTTCTCGCGCTTCGGGTTCGGCAGCTCGATGCCGATCGCATTCTTGCCGGGAATGACGGCGACGCGCGCTGATACCGCACTCATCGAGCGGGCGATATCGTCCGCAAGACCGATGACGCGCGAGGATTTGATACCGGGTGCCGGTTCGAGTTCGTAAAGCGTCACAACCGGACCGGGGCTCGCGTTTACGACCTGCCCTTTCACACCGAAGTCTTCGAGCACGCTTTCAAGCATGCGCGAGTTTTCCTCCAGAGCCTTTGCCGAAAGTGCCGGCGCGCGGGAGCCGGTTACGGCCGCGAGAATGTCGAAGGGGGGCAGGTGATAGGAACCGCCCTTGCGACGAGGTTTCTTGCGCGATGCGGTCGACGCACTCGCAGGTCTGGCGCGGGGCGCTGCAACCTCTTCCTCTTCTTCATCGTCCTCGTAGTCTACTTCTTCGTATTCCTCTTCTTCTTCGTGCGCGGCGTCCCTGCCCTTGCCCGGTACCAGCGTAGGCTCACGGCGTTGCGTCTTCACGGCAGGCTGTTCGGGCTCCGTGACAAGAAATGCCGCCAACCGTTCGCGCCACGAGCGCTTTACCTTCGGTTGTCGCTTTCCGGCGAGGCGCGTACGCAACATGTAGACGACATGAAAAACGCTGCCGAAGAAGGCCGACAGGCGAGAGAAAACACCGGGATGGTCGGCCGCGTCGTCGTCGGCGCCTTTTGATTTTTCGTCTGCTTCCGGCAGTTCACGGAAGCCTGCGCCGAGCGCAACGCTGAGCATAAAGACGGTCGGCATGCCGAACAGCAGTCCCATCAGGATGCGGCTCGCATTGGCTGTCGAGCCAAGAAGCAGCGAGGGAATGAAGATCATGGAATCGCCGATCGCACCGCCGAGTCCGGTCGGCAGCGGCCATCCTGCCGGCGAGCGGATGCAAGCGGCAAAGCCGCAGGCGAGGATAACGCCGCCGAGCCAGAACAGAATCCGGACCTTCCAGCGCTTTGGTGCGCGGTGGGTCATCACGAGCCAGCCCCAGACGGCGAGCGGAAGAATCACCGCGAGCGCCCCGAGGCCAAAGACCTGCATCATGAAATCCGAAAAGGCAGCGCCGGCGCGACCCAGCAGGTTTCTTACCGTGCCGTCCGCGGCATAGCTTGAACTCGGATCCTGCGCGGACCAGGTCCCGAGCGCGATGAGTGCCACGAGCGCGGCAACGATCAAAGCGAGCCCGCGAAACTCGGCGAGACGGCGGTGGAACGCGCTCACGATTTCCTCGGGGAAGAGACTCGCATTTCGGGCGGAAGACTGACGCATCGATGAAATCCGTTATTTCCGGAAGGTCGCGAGGCGGGTCAGCGCCTCGTTTGTAATTTCGAGGTTGTCGACAAGGGCAACGCGTATGTATCCCGCCCCGGGGTTCTTGCCGTCCGTGGAGCGCGCGAGGTAGCTGCCGGGAACGACGCGCAGGCCGGCTTCCTGAAAGAGCGCTTTTGTCGCCGTTTCGTCGTCGCCGATTTCGGTGACGTCGAGCCAGAGGAAGAAGCCGCCATCGGGACGGCGATGGCGATAGCGGTTCGCAAGCAGGCGATCGGCAAGATCGAACTTTTCACGATAGAGCTTACGCGTGTCCTCGACGTGATACTCGTCGGAATATGCCGCGATCGCGACTTCCTGGAGCGGTTCGGGCACCTGCGGGGCCGAGACATTGCGCAGCTCGGCGTAGGCGGCGATGAAGTTTTTGTCGCCCGCGGCAAAGCCGCAGCGCAACCCCGGCAAGTTCGATCGCTTGGAAAGCGAATTGAATACCACGACTTTATCGTAAGTGCTGCCGCAGGCTTCCAGCGCGCCGACCGGCTTTTTGTCGCCGAGCCAGATCTCCGAATAACATTCATCGGCGAACACGAAAGTGCCGTGCTTTCGCGCCCGCGCAATTACCTTTTGCAACGTGTCGCGCGGCAGCACCGAGCCCTGCGGGTTTGCCGGCGAGCAGAGATAAATTGCAATCGTGCGCGCGAATAGTTCGTCGGGAATCGCGTCATAGTCCGGAATAAAATTGTTCTCGCGCAAGGCGGGAAGCGCGACGAGTTCGCAGCCCGTCACTTCCGCACCTGCGCCGTAAGCCGGATAAAACGGGTTCGGCACAATGATCGCGGGCTTGCCGCCGCGCTCGCCGAGTATCCGCTTTGCTGCGATGCCTGCCAGAAACAACCCCTCGCGGCTGCCGTTCAGGACCAGAACTTCCTTTGCCGGGTCGATCGGGCGGGGCAACTGGTAACGCCGGCTGAGCCAGCGCGCGGCGGCCTCCCGAAAGCGGTCGGTCCCGCGCAGCATCGGATACTTGGCGAAACCGCCGATATGCGTTGTGATCACCGGTGCGACGAAAGCCGGCATGGGATGACGCGGCTCGCCGACGGAAAGATTGATGAGCGGTTTGCCGGGCTCCAGGCCCGCGAGCAATTCGGCGAGCCGGACAAACGGCGAGCGCACGTTGCCATGCTGTCGCCCGGCCTCAGCGCTTTGTGCCATGCCCGCCTCGATTGCCCTTTATCTACTGGCGTAAACATTAGAAATCGCCGGTTAAGGCGCGTTTAACCATCGCCGCCCGGAGGCGTTTGTTTCAAAGGAAAACCCCGGCTCTTTCGAGCCGGGGTTCCTTACTTTTGTAAGGAGGGCCGGAAATTCGCTCCGGCCGTCCTGATTTAGTTGTAGGCGCGCTCACCATGATCGGTGATGTCGAGACCTTCGCGCTCCTGATCCGGCGTCGGCCGGAGACCGACGATCATCTTCACGATGAAGAAGAGGATCGTGGAGACGATGCCGACCCACACGAAGGTGACCAGAACACCCTTGATCTGCGCCAGCACCTGAGTCGCCATGTCGTATTCGGCGACCTTGCCGGTCACGTAGTCGAACACGCCGGTGCCACCGAGCGCCGGCGAGACGAGGATGCCGGTGCCGATCGCGCCGACGATGCCGCCGACGGCGTGGATGCCGAACACGTCGAGCGTGTCGTCATACTTGAAGGTGTTCTTCACGACGGTGCAGAAGAAGTAGCAGACCACACCGGCGACGAGGCCGAGAACAACGGCGCCTCCGATACCGGAGAAGCCGGCTGCCGGCGTTACCGCAACAAGGCCCGCGACCAAACCGGAGACAACACCGAGCAGGCTCGGCTTACCCTTGGTCAGCCATTCCGCGAACATCCAGGACAGTGCGGCCGCAGCCGGGCACAGCAGGGTGTTGACGAAAGCGATGACCGCCGAACCGGTGGCTTCGAGGTTCGAACCGGCATTGAAGCCGAACCAACCGAACCAGAGCAGCGCCGCGCCGATATAGGTCATCACCAGCGAGTGCGGAGGCATCAGTTCCTTGCCGTAGCCGAGACGCTTGCCGACGATGATCGCGCCGATCAGTCCGGTCAGACCGGAGTTGATGTGCACGACGGTGCCGCCGGCGAAGTCGAGTGCGCCGAGCTTGAAGATGTAGCCACCGTCAGCCAGCACTTCGTCGAGCGCAGCCTGCAGCTTGGTCTTCGCTGCCGCATCGGTCGCTGCCGCAAGTGCCTTGGCAGCCGCATCGACCGCATCCGGACCCGCCCAGTACCAGACCATGTGTGCCATCGGGAAATAGACGAAGGTCAGCCACAGGGGGATGAAGAGCGCGACCGCCGCGAACTTCGTGCGCTCGGCAAACGAGCCGAGCAGAAGGGCGGCGGTGATGCCGGCGAAAGTTGCCTGGAAGCAGACGAAGATCAGTTCCGGAATGGCGATGCCAACCGAGAACGTGCCGCCCGGAGCTTCCGCGGTGACGCCCGACAGGAACGCCTTCGAGAAGCCGCCGATGAAGTCGGAGCCGCCGGTGAAAGCGAGCGAGTATCCATAGAGGAAGTAGATAACGTAGGCGACGACGACCGCGTACATCACCTGCATCAGCATGGAGAGCATGTTCTTCGAGCGGACGAGGCCGCCGTAGAACAGTGCGAGGCCGGGGACGGTCATCAGGAGAACGATGGTCGTTGCGACCATCATCCAGGTGGTGTCGCCCTTGTTGATGGTCGGTGCTGCCTGAGCCAGCGCCGGCTCGGCGAAAACGGCCGCCGCGGCCAACGCGGCAAGGCCCGCGCCAATAAACTTTTTAAGCGTCATGGGAGAATTCTCCATCACATGTCTATGAGAGTTACGGGGATCAGAGCGCATCGGCGTTCTGTTCGCCGGTGCGGATCCGCACCGCTTGATCGATCGAGAAGACGAAAATCTTTCCGTCGCCGATCTGGCCGGTTTTGGCGGCCCCGGTGATCGCGTCGATCACCTTCTTCACTTGGTCAGTCGCGACCGCAACTTCGACCTTGAGCTTGGGAAGAAAATTCACCGCGTATTCAGCGCCGCGATAAATTTCGGTGTGCCCCTTTTGTCTTCCGTAGCCCTTGACTTCGGTAACGGTCAGTCCGTGTACGCCGATGCTGGTCAGTGCGTCGCGCACTTCCTCCAGCTTGAACGGCTTGATGATGGCCATGACGATCTTCATTTGGTTCCTGTCCCCCAGTGGTGCCGGAGACAACTGCTGCCACCGGTGTGCTGATCGGACTCCGCCCAAGGGAAATCGCTCCCGCAGGCGAGTCGGGGGCTCACTAATCAAGGCTCGTGCCAGACTCCGCGGAGGTCCTGGAATCCTTTGAGTTGTAAGGGGTTGGCTGACTCAGAAATGTGCAGGAGCGGCTGCGGGTCTACGGAAAGCCGTAATTTTCAAGATGCCTGCCTAAAATATAGGCGAAAAGACCAGGGTTGCCTTCCCGGCAGTCAGCCAGACTGCGATGCGCGCATTTGGCTGCCGCCTCGCCGGCAACAGAGGCAAAAGTCTAGGAACTTTTCTTCTGGAAGTTCGGATCTTTTTTCCGGATCAGCCCCTCCTGGGCCACGGAAGCCACCAGCGTGCCGTCGCGCGTGAAAAACTGGCCGCGCGAGAAGCCGCGGGCATTGTTCGCGTTCGGCGAATCCTGGGAATACAGAATCCATTCGTCGGCCCGGAACGGCCGGTGAAACCAGAGCGCGTGGTCGAGGCTCGCGGGCTGGATCGATTGCGAAAACACCGAACGCCCGTGTGGAATCAGTGCGGCATCCAGAAGGCCCATATCGGAGGCATAGGCGAGTACGCAGCGATGGATCACCGGATCGTCCGGCAACGGTGCGATCGATTTCATCCAGACGTTGAACTTCGGCTCACGATAATCCTTGGAGAGGTAGCGCATATATTCGACGGGCCGCAGTTCGATCGGCCGCTCGCGCTGATAATATTTGCGCACCGCTTCGGGCAGCATCGGCATGACCTTCTCGCGAATCTCCTTTTCGCTCGCGAGTTCCTCGGGCATCGGCACGTCGGGCATGACGGCCTGATGCTCATAGCCTTCTTCAACTTTGTGAAACGAAACGCCCATGGAAAAAATCGCCTCGCCGTGCTGGATCGCCTTGACCCATCGCGTGGTGAAGCTGCCGCCATCGCGAATCCTGTCGACCTCGTAGATGATCGGCACTTTCGGATCGCCGCCCAGCAGGAAATAAGCATGCAGGGAGTGGCAGGCGCGGTCGGGCACGGTGCGATAGGCGGCAACCAGCGCCTGCCCGATCACCTGTCCGCCGAACACGCGGGTGAAAGTGTCCTTGGGCGAATAGCCGCGGAACAGATTCACCTCGATCGATTCGAGGTCGAGGATTTCAAGCAGCGTTTCGACCGGTTTTGCCATCGTTCTTCGAGCCTTGTCAGCGGCGGGTTGCCGAGAAAGGCCTAACCTACCTATCTTCCCGCCATGGACAAGCGAATGCAGAACAGGCCGCTCGAGGTTGCGATTGCAGGCGCCGGCGTTGCCGGCGCGGCGCTCGGCGTCGCGCTTTCGCAGGCGCTGGGACGGAGCTTTCCAATCGCGATTTTCGATCCAGCGCTCGCGCGTGACCCGTCGAAGGATGACCGCGTGGTTGCGATCGCCGCGGGCGCCCGCAAGCTGTTCGAAGCGCTCGGGGTTTGGGAGCGGCTACCCGCCGCGCAGCCGATCCGCGCCATGGAAATCACGGATTCAAAGTTATCCGACGCGGTACGCCAGACCTTTCTCGAATTTGAGGAAGAAGAGGAAGGTGGGCCGTTCGCGCATATGGTGGAAAACCGGGCGCTGATCGCGGCGCTGCGCGAAGCCGCGGCGGAAGCGGAGGTCGAGCTGGTTCCGACAGGGATCGAGCACTACGCGGCGGACGAAAGTTTCGCCGGATTCAATACCGGAGGAAGCGAGCATCGTGCGCGGCTGATTGCGGCTGCCGACGGCGCGCAGTCGAAGTTGCGTTCGCTTGCGAAAATCCAGACGATCTCACGAGATTACGGCCAATCCGGCATCGTCGCGACCATCGGCCATGCGCGCGAGCACCACGGCAAGGCGGTCCAGCACTTTCTGCCGGCCGGCTCGTTCGCAATCCTGCCGCTCAGCGGCAAGCGTTCTTCGATCGTCTGGACCGAAAGCACGAAAGAGGCACGGCGTATCGTTGCGCTGCCGCCGCAGGAATTTCTTGGGGAGCTAGAGCTGCGTTTTGGTCTGCAGCTTGGCGAACTGGAAGTGCTTTCGCCGCCGCGCGCTTATCCGTTGCAGATTTCGGTCGCGCGTTCCTTTGTCGCTGAACGTCTCGCGCTGCTTGGCGACGCGGCGCACGTCATTCATCCGCTTGCGGGGCAGGGTCTCAATATGGGACTGCGCGATGTCGCGGCACTCGCGGAATGTATTGCCGACAATGCGCGGCTCGGTCTCGATCCCGGTGATCGGGAAACGCTGTCGCGCTATCAGCGCTGGCGGCGCGCGGACACCGTCGCGATGGGGTTCGCTACCGACAGCCTTAATCGTCTGTTCTCGAACGAATCGACGGCACTCAAATATCTGCGCGATCTCGGTCTAGGTCTCGTCGATCGTGCGCCTGCGCTGAAGAAAGTTTTCGCCCGTGAGGCGGCAGGCCTCACGGGCGACGTACCAAAACTGCTTCGCGGTGAATTTATCTAGTCGGCGAGCGGGCGGGCTTCTTCCGGCAGCATGATCGGGATGCCGTCGCGGATCGGATAGATCAGCTTTGCCGTGCGCGACACGAGCACCTGCTTCTCCGCGTCATATTCGAGCGGACCTTTGGTGAGCGGGCATACGAGAATTTCCAGAAGCTTGGGATCGACGGTGTGACGGTCGCTGCTCATCGGGCTCTCCAGTGGGGAGGGGATATTGCACCGCAATAAACGCGGATACTACTGCAAGGTTCCATTCTCGTCCGCCTCGCCGGCAGCGAGGGAAATTTCTGTCGCCGCCACAAGGAGTTCCGCCCGGCTCCGCAGATCAGGCGCTTCCAGGAGCGCCTGCTTTTCACGCACGCCGAAAGGCGACATCAACGACAGGCCGTTCACCAGCGCCTCGGTCGGCGCTTGCGTGATACCGGACCAGTCGGCCTCGATCGAATTGGCGGCGAGATAATTTGCAAGCGTCTTCAGAAGCGCTTCGCGATCGACCTCGTCCTCGCCCAGGCCCTGCACGAGATCGGATGCGAAGTCGTTATAGGCTACCCGGCATTGGCGGTAGGGCGCGCCGGTATCGACTTCCTCGACGATGCGGAAGCGCGCGACGCCGGTGAGCAGCACCTGATAGCGGCCGTCACCGCTCTCGCTGAAGCTGGTGAGCCTTCCGGCACAGCCGATCGGGTAGAGCGAGGGCGTCTTGCTCAGGCTTTCTTCGGGCTCGTTCGGCTGGATCATGCCGATAACGCGATCTCCAACGATCACGTCCTCGATCATCTGCAGATAGCGCGGCTCGAAAATATTGAGCGGCAACTCGACGCGCGGCAGCAACAGCGCGCGCGGCAAGGGAAACACCGGAATGATCTCCGGAATTTCCTGCAGCAGACGATACGGCTTGTTGATGGCCATGCGGTGTCGGGCGCCTTCGTTTCAGGAGAACAGGAGCGTCGAGAGCTTCTTGCGGCCATCGACGGTGGCATCATCCATCGGGCCCCAGGCTTCGAAGAACTGGAGCAACTGCTTGCGCGCGCCATCGTCGTTCCACTTGCGGTCCTTCTTGATGATCGCAAGCAGATGCTCGGCGGCCTTTGCCTTCTCGCCCTTCGCGTTCAGCGCGACCGCGAGATCGAAACGCGCCTGATGGTCGTTCGGGTCGGCATTGAGTCTGGCTTCGAGGTCGTTGGCTTCGCCGCCGACTTTTTCGGCCTGTTCCGCAAGCTCGAGCGCTGCTTTGGCTGCCGCGATGGCCGGCGCCACGGTTTTGTCCTTGGCGGCGTCTTCGGGAATGAGCGCGAAGGTTTCCTTGGCCTGTTCCAGATCGTTCGCGGCGAGATGACAACGCACAAGTCCGGCAAGCGCGCGGGCATTGGCGGGATCGTCGGTCAGCACTTCGGCAAAGAGCGAGGTGGCATCGTCGAACTCGTTAGCCGCAAGTTTCGCTTCGGCTTCGTTGAGCAGTTCGGTTGCCGGATTGGTCTTGCCGGTGAGCCGCTCAATAAAGGCGGTGACCTGACCTTCGGGCAAGGCGCCGACGAAACCGTCGACCGGCTGGCCCTTGTCGAAGGCGAAAACCGCCGGAATCGACTGGATGCCGAGCTGCCCCGGAATCTGCGGATGCTTGTCGATGTCCATTTTCACAAGCTTGACTGCGCCGCCAGCGGCGCGGACCGCTTTTTCGAGTACCGGCGTCAGCGCCTTGCAGGGGCCGCACCACTCCGCCCAGAAATCGACCAGGACCGGACGCTTCTTCGATTCCTCGATCACGTCCTTCATGAAGGTCTGGGTGGTGGTGTCGGCGATCAGATCGCCCGTATCCGGGGCGGCGGCGCCGTTTCCTGCGTTCAACTCCATATTTCGCTCCCGAAAAGCGCCATTTGCGCCGAGGTTCCGGCCCATAAATGGGGTTCGGGGCCTCCGAAAGCAAATGGAAACGGTGCCGGAGCGTCACAGGCGTACCGTTTCGCCTCCGGCATTTTCAGGTGTTGCGCGCGGGAAGGCTTTTGCATAGAACCCCGCTACCCGGCGGGCCCAAGCGGCCAGCCAATCCGGATGCGGGTGTAGCTCAGGGGTAGAGCACGACCTTGCCAAGGTCGGGGTCGAGGGTTCGAATCCCTTCGCCCGCTCCAATTTTCTTCAACAGAATCCAGCCGCCTATCGCGCGACGCAGAATTTCGCGCATGGCGTGCGGTTGCCGCGCCGACGCGAATCGGCGGCGTGAAGAAGCCGTTCGATGAACGCAAATGCGGGGTTCGCTGATCGCGATCTGGACCCTGCCGCCGCCATCGCGTCCTGTCGCCGGGAAGGTCCAGGCGACCCGAAACCACGCATGCAAAGCGCATGCGCAAGGAGGAATGAAAATGCCGAAAACCCAGATGGAGCCGATTCGCGATCCGAAGACCGATCATTTGCTGACGCCGGAAAATTGCGTCGTCGTGCTTATCGACTATCAGCCGGAACAATATGGAGCCATTACTTCCGGCTCGCACGACGACATCACGCTTAATGCGGTCGCGGTGTGCAAGCTTGCCGCTACTTATAACGTGCCGGTCATTCTTTCCACCGTCGGCGTCGACATGGGTGTCAATGAAGGCACCATCGCCGCGATCCGCGAAGCGCTCCCGAACGTGAAGGAGATCGACCGCACCGGCGTCAACTCATGGGAAGACGAGGACTTCCGCAAGGTCGTCGAAGCGACCGGAAGAAAGAAGGTCGTGATCGGTGGTTTGTGGACCGAAGTATGTCTCGCGTTTCCGGTGCTCGATATGCTGGCGGAAGGCTACGAGGTCTATCCCGTGGCCGACGCGGTTGGCGGCTTGTCGCCGGTCAGTCATGAGCGCGCGTTCGATCGTATGATTCAGGCGGGTGCGAAGCCGGTGAGCGCGATTTCCTTCGGCAGCGAGCTGATGCGCAACTGGGCGCGTAAGGAATCCGACAAGTTCCGCAAGGTGCTGCAGTGGTATTTCCCGGAACGGCGCCGGCTCATGTCCAAGAAATAACTGGCCAAGAAATAACCGGCCAAGAAATAGCTTCCGTCCGAAAAATTCAGGGCCGGTCTACTTAGACCGGCCCTGCATTGTTTTAACCAAGCGGCTTGAGGTTCGCCTCGATCGTCGCCCGGTGCGGCTCCAGAAAAGGCGGCAGCGCCAGCCGTTCGCCAAGGCTGTCGAGCGGCTCGTCCACCGTGAAGCCGGGACCGTCGGTTGCGATCTCGAACAGGTTTCCACCCGGCTCCCTGAAATAGAGCGAACGGAAATAGTAGCGCTCGACTTCTCCCGAAGTGGGAACCTTGAACTGCGAGAGCCGTGCCGCCCAGGCGCTGATCGCCTTCTGGTCCGGTGTGCGGAAAGCGACGTGGTGAACCGCACCCGCACCCTGCCGGGCAATCGGCAAGCCGGGCTGGACTGCGACGTGCAACTCGGCACCCGCGCCGCCTTCACCCATGCGATAGACATGAACGCGGCTCTCGCCATCGGGCGAGGCATAGTCACGATCCTCCTTCATGTTGAGGACATGCGTGAGCAAGGCATCGGTCGGCTCCTTCTTCGGCACCGAAATGGTGATCGGTCCAAGGCCACGGATCTGATGCTCCGCCGGCACGCTGCTGCGTTCCCAGGGATGCGTCGGGCCGGTGCCGCCATCGTCGAGCAGGCGGAAGCGCTGGCCTTCCGGGTCTTCGAGATCAAGGCTCGCGCGGCCATCGATGGTTGCGACGTTGCCGATGTTCAGTCCTACGTCGGCAAGGCGCGCGGCCCAATAGTTCAGGCTGTTCTCGCCGGAGACGCGGAGCCCCGTGCGGCTGATGGAATGGGTGCCGCGCCGTTCCGCCGGAACCGGCCAGTCGAAGAAGGTCAGGTCCGTGCCCGGGGTCGCTTTGCCGTCCGCGTAGAACAGGTGATAGGCGCGGGTGTCGTCCTGGTTGACGGTCTTTTTGACCAGCCGGAGCCCAAGCGTGTCGGTATAGAAGCGCTTGTTCGCGGGGGCGTCCGCGGTGATCGCGGTCAGATGGTGAATGCCGGAGAGCTGCATTTTCGCGTTCCCTTCGTTGTTCCCGGTTGCTTGCTTGTTGCCGAGGGATATCGGCTTTCGGGCGGGGAACGGCAGAGGGCTTCGAGCGTAAGCGGCGTTCTCGTTTTGCGAACGATGATGTTCGCTGGCGAAGCGTTGCGCTAAACTGCCGCCATGCGATGGACCCTCGACGAAATCAAGACATTCCTGAACGTGATGGAAACCGGCACGGTGTCGGGTGCTGCGGCGCGGGCGAACCTTTCCAAATCCGTCGTCAGCAAGCGGATCACCGACCTGGAACTCGCGCTCGGCGCCGCACTCTTCCAGCGCCATGCCGGACGCATCACGCCGACCGAAATCGCGGAAGAACTCGCGATCAAGCTTCGTCCGGCGCTCGGCGAAATGACGAAGGCGCTCGAAGGGGCCGCTTCGGGCATGGAGGGTATGGCGGGCCTGCGCGGCTCGCTGTCGCTTACCGCGCCGATGAGTTTCGGCATCCGGCATCTCGGCCCGGTGCTCGCGGAATTTGCGCGGCTACACCCGAACCTCGACATGACCATCGACTATGACGACCGCATCGTCGATCTCGTTCGCGGGCGGTTTGATCTTGCGATCCGCATCGGGCAGTTGCCGGATTCGGGGTTGATGGTTCGCAAGCTGTGCGAAGACCCGCGCGTGATCTGCGCGAGCCCGGCTTATGTCGCGCGGCATGGCATGCCGGTGACGGCAGCCGATCTGACGGGTCATGCGGCGATCGGCTATCTCAACGTCCACTCCGCGCAGGTCTGGCAGGTCGTGAGCGATGACGGCGAGGTCGCGGGCGTGCCGATGGAGAGCCGCATCGCCGCCAATAACGGCGAAGCGATCCGCGACATGGTGGCCGCGGGTCTTGGGATCGCGCTGCTGCCGCTCTTCATCGTGCATGACGCGCTCAAGAGCGGGCAACTTGTGCGGATCGCGGAGCATCTGACGCCGGCGCCGTTGCCGATTTCCGTCGTCTGGCCGCCGGCGCAGCCGATGCCGACAAAGCTGCGCGTGATGGTCGACCATCTTGCGCAGGCCTTTGCCGGGCAGCCGCCCTGGTCGCGATAGGACCGCGCGGCCCGGCCGCTTACTCTCCGATCACATGCAGCACGATCTCGCGGGTGTGCGGGCGCGTGCGATGCTCGAACAAATAGATGCCCTGCCAGGTGCCGAGCACCGGGCGACCATTGGCAAGGGGAATTGAAAGGCTGGTTTGGGTGAGTGCAGCGCGCAGATGCGCCGGCATGTCGTCCGGCCCTTCGGCCGAATGAATGTAGCGCTCCGATTCGGGCGCGAGTGTTTCAAAATAATTCTGCAGGTCGGTCTGCACGTCCGGGTCGGCATTTTCCTGAATCAGGAGCGAGGCCGAGGTATGCCGGCAATAGATGGTGAGAAGGCCGGTCGAGAATTTCTCGCGCTCACACCATTGCCGGACCTCGCGCGTGAACTCGTAGAGGCCGCGTCCACGGCTTGAAATCGAAAGGCTGTGCACCGCCTGCCGCATTTCCTTACCTTCTCCTTACACGCGCCGCGCGCTAGTGCCCGGCCGCAAGGGTGCCGATATAGCGTGGATCGGAAACACCCGTGATGCCTTCCGGGGTCACGAGAATCGAATTTGCCGCGCCGATGTTGAAGGGAAATGGGCTGACCTTGTGCCCGTAGCGTTCGAAGGCCGCGAAATTCTCCGGCTTCATCGTGGCTTCGAGCGCGCGCTCGATCCGCACCTGATCCGGCATCCATTGGTGATGCACGCGCGGCAGCAATACGGCGTCCGCAATATTGAGCTTATGGTCGATCACGCCGCTGACGACGCGGAGCACGGTGGTGATGATGGTCGAGCCGCCGGGCGAACCGGTGACGAGAAAGACCTTGCCGTCTTTCAGGAGGATCGCGGGCGTCATGGAAGAAAGCGGCTTCTTGCCGGGGCCGGGGGCGTTCGCCGCGCCGCCGATCAAGCCAAAGGCATTCGGTACGCCAGGTGCGAGCGAAAAATCATCGAGTTCGTTGTTGAGCAACACGCCGGTGCCTTCGGCGACAAGACCAAGGCCGAAATTGAGATTGAGCGTGACGGTGGCGGCAACCGCGTTGCCGTATTGATCGAGCACCGAATAATGCGTGGTGTTGTCACCCTCTTTCTTCGGTGTCAGCCCCGCGCGAATTGCTGACGAAGGCGTCGCCTTGTCCGGGTCGATCGTGGCGCGGACTTTCGCTGCATAGTCCTTCGCAATCAGGCGCGTGAGCGGCACGCTGACAAAAGCAGGATCGCCGAAGAATTCCGCGCGATCGGCATAAGCCCGCTTCATCGCCTCGACCATCAGATGCAGGGTCTGCGTCGCGTTCGGCCCGTATTTGCCGAGGTCGTAGCCTTCCAGAATGTTGAGAAGCTGCACCAGCAGCGCGCCGCCCGACGAAGGCGGCGGCATCGAGATCACATCATAGCCGCGATAATTGCCGCGAACCACTTCGAGGACTTCGGTGCGGTATTGAGCGAGATCTTCCGCCGTCATGACGCCGCCGGCATCACGCACGGCGGCCGCGATCTTCTGCGCGATCTCGCCGCGATAGAATGCATCGGGCCCGGTTTTCGCGATCGCTTCCAACGTGTTCGCAAGATCGGTCTGCACCAGACGGTCGCCGTCTTTGAGCGGCACGCCATCCTTGGAGAAAATCTTCGCCGTCGATGGCCAGCGCAGCAGCGTGCGGTGGAAAAAGTTGATCGAGCGCGCAAGATCGCTTTCGACCGGAATGCCGTCGCGCGCGAGCTTGATTGCCGGTGCAATCAGCTGCGCGAGCGTGAATTTGCCCGAACCGTATTTCTCAAGCGCCGTCGTAAGGCCCGATACGCTGCCCGGCACGCCGACGCCGAGACCGCTGCGGATGGACTTGCCGGTGTCCGGCTTGCCGCTTTCGTCGAGAAAGCTTGCCGCCGTAATCGCTTGCGGCGCAACTTCGCGAAAATCGAGCGCGATGGCCCGCTTCTTTTCTGCGAGCCAGATCACGAAGAAGCCGCCGCCGCCGAGATTGCCGGCGCGCGGATGCGTGACCGCGAGCGTGAAGCCAGCGGCCACCGCGGCATCGACCGCGTTGCCACCCTGTTTCAGGATTTCAAGTCCGACACGGGTTGCGGTCGCGTCCTGTGTCGTCACCATGCCGCGTTGCGCGACGACCGGTTTGATCGTGCCCTGAAGCCGGAAAATATCCGTATCGGGATCGCTTGCCGGTTGTGCGCGCGCGAAAGCAACGAGCACGAGCAAAACGAGTGCTGCACCCCCGTAACGATTGCGAAGGAAAGCCAGCAACGTCCTAGCGCGCCATGCCGTAATATTCGGCGTTCGGTTCCTGGCCGCAGGCGGTCGCCATGCGGTTCGACATGTTGAAGAAGGCGGCGACTGCCGCGATGTCCCAGATGTCGCGGTCGGTGAATCCCGCTTCACGCAAAGCCGCGCGATCTTCCTCGACGACCTCCCACGGCTCCTTCGTCAGTTTCCACGAGAAATCGAGCATGGCGCGCGTGCGCGCATCGAGTTCGGCGGCGCGGTAATTCGCGACAAAGGTTTCGGCAAGCATCGGATCGCCGGTCAGTTTGCGCAGCACTGCGCCATGAGCCACGAGACAATAGTGACAATGATTGGCCGAGGAGACAACGACCGCGATCATCTCGCGCTCGATCTTCGAAAGGCCCGACTTCGCCAGCATCAGGTCGTCGGACATGGCGACGAAAGCCTTCAGCTTTGCAAGATCGAAGGACGCTGCCTGCAGCACATTGGGAATGAAGCCGAGCTTTTCCTGGCATTTCGCGAAATAGGCTTTCATCGCCTCGTCGAGCTCGCCGGGCTCGAGGTCGAGCGCCATCACGCGGCGATCCGTGGGTGCCGAGGCGGTACCGGTGGCCTTCATGGTCATGTCCCTTTCTTCGTTTAGGAGCACTCTATCAGCCGGTAGGGCCGGCTGGAACCGTGGGCTCGACATGGGGTTCGCGGAGGCAGACACTGCAGGGAACCGGCGCCGCGAAAGTGATAACGGTCGGGCTTCTGAGGGACAGGAAGGCGGCGAGCATGAATATCGCTGAAGTTTTTGCGACGGGCGAAAATCCGGACGCGCGCGCTTTGCTGGAAGAAGCCGCGCGAATCAACGGCCGCGCGAAAATTCCCGATGACTTCATCGCCGCTTTGTTCGGTACCGCGGCGCCCGAAGACCTCAAGCCCTATCGGCCCGCGGAAATCGCCGCGCTCGCCGCAAGAAGTTTCGCGCATCTTGCAACTCGCAAGGCCGATGCCGCGGATATCCAGATCTACAATCCGGCAGGCGAGAAAGGCTCCGAGCTTTCCGCCATCAGCGTGATCGAAATCGAGAACGACGACATGCCGTTCCTGCTCGATTCGGTAACCGGCGAACTTGGCGAATCGCATCTCGCCGTCCGGCTCGCCGTGCATCCGATCTTTGCAGTCGAGCGCAAAGAGAACGGAGCGCTTGTCGCCTGGCGAGGTCTCGCCCGGGACGGCAACCGAAAGCATCGGGAGAGCTTCATCCATCTGCATGTCGACCGCGTTGACGAATCGCGGCATGCCGCGATTGCGCAAGCGCTGCAACAGGTCCTGGATGACGTTCGCATTTGCGTCGCCGACTGGCCGGCCATGCTCGCTTATGCCGATAGCACGATCGACGATCTGCAGCAAAAATCCAATCCCTTGCCGCCGGAGGAGTTGCAGGAAGCGATCTCTTTCATGAAGTGGCTGCGCGACGGCCAGTTCACGTTTCTGGGTTGCCGCGACAACGTGGTGATGGGCAGCGGAGACAATCTCTCGCTCGAGCCGCTTTATGAAAGCGGTCTTGGTATTCTGCGCCGCCGCGACATCCGCGTCTTGAGCCGCGCCGGACAGCCGGTCGGGACGACGCCGGAACTGCGCGAATTTCTGAAGCTGCCGCTTCCGGCCATCGTAACAAAGGCCAATCTGCGTTCGCGGGTGCATCGCCGCACGCATATGGACTACATTGGTATCAAGCGCTTCGACAAAAACGGCAAGCTCAGCGGCGAGCGGCGCATCGTCGGATTGTTCACGTCGCCGGTCTATCGGGAATCGGTCTTCAAGATTCCGTATCTGCGCCGCAAGGCGGCGTTCGTGCTCGATCATGCAGGCTATGCAGCCGAGAGCCATTCGGGCAAGGCGCTCGCGAACGTGCTCGAAACCTATCCGCGTGACGACCTGTTCCAGGTCGACCGCGATACGCTTCTGCGCAACGCACTTTCGATCCTGCAACTCGAAGAACGGCCGCGCATTCGCGCACTGGCACGCCGCGACCGCTTCAGCCGTTTCGTGTCGGTACTCGTCTATGTGCCCCGTGAGCGTTACAACAGCCAGATTCGCGCGCAGATCGGTGCTTTTCTCGCGCAAATCTACCAAGGCCGGGTCTCGGCCTATTATCCGTATTTTCCCGACGGCCCGCTTACGCGCGTGCATTTCATCATCGGGCGCGATGCCGGGGAGACGCCAAATCCGTCGCGCGTCGAAGTCGAAGCCGGCATCGCTGCAATCGTGCGAAGCTGGCACGATGAGTTTTCTGACGCGCTGCAATCCGCGTTCGATCCGGGCCGCGCGCGGACTATCGCAGAAGCCTATCGCGATGCGCTGACGGCGGCCTACCGCGAAGCCTACTCCGCAAAGGATGCGGTCGCCGATGTTCGCATCATCGAGAATCTCTCGAAGGAAAAGCCGCTCGCGATCAATTTCTATCGGACGGAAGCGGGCGACCGGAAAACCGTCAATCTGAAGGTCTGGAACTGCGAGCGGCCGCTGCCGCTATCCGAGCGCGTTCCGCTGCTCGAGAACATGGGCTTCGCGGTGATCGACGAGCGTACTTATGTCGTCGAGCGCGAGGAAGCCGCAGGCGGCACGGTGTGGCTCCATGACATGACGCTCAAGCGGGCCGACAACGTGGAGATCGACGCGGAGGCGCTGGATGCGCCTCTCGAATCGGCGCTGATGGCAGTGCTGCAGGGCCGCGCGGAAAACGATGGTTTCAACGGCCTTGTGCTTTTCGCAGGGATGCCCTGGCGCGACGTAACGCTGGTCCGCGCGCTCGGACGCTATCTGCGGCAGGCCGCGATTCCCTATAGCCAGGATTATCTCTGGTCGGTCGTGAACAAGCACGCGGCGGTCGCAAGCGACCTTGTCGCACTGTTTCACGTCCGTTTCGACCCCCGTTCTGGCGCGGAAAAACGTGAGGCTGAAGAGCAGGAAATCCGCGCCCGGATCGATTCCGCACTCGGCGCAGTCGAGAGCCTCGACGAAGACCGCATTCTGCGGCGCTTCGCCAACCTGATCGCGGCGGCAGTACGCACGAATTTCTATCAGATCGCGAAAGACGGCGGGCCGCGCCCCACGATCGCGATCAAGTTCGAGAGCAAGAAGATCGACGACCTGCCGTTGCCGCGGCCCTTGTTTGAAATCTTCGTCTACTCGCCGCGGGTCGAGGGCGTGCATCTGCGATTCGGTAAGGTTGCGCGGGGCGGCATTCGCTGGTCCGACCGCCCGCAGGACTTCCGCACCGAGGTGCTTGGGCTCGTCAAGGCGCAGCAGGTTAAGAACGCGGTGATCGTGCCGGTCGGCGCCAAAGGCGGTTTCGTGCCGAAGCTGATGCCGCCAAATCCTCCCCGCGATCTATTCATGGCCGAGGGGACCGAGTCCTATAAAATTTTCATCCGCTCGTTGCTTGAACTGACCGACAATCTTTCTTCGGAAGGCGAGGTGATTCCGCCGGAGAATACCGTGCGGCATGATCCCGACGATCCTTATCTCGTGGTCGCGGCCGACAAGGGCACCGCAACCTTCTCCGATACCGCAAACGCGCTTGCGATCGAGCACGGCTTCTGGCTCGGCGATGCTTTCGCGAGCGGCGGCTCCGCCGGTTACGATCACAAGAAGATGGGCATCACCGCGCGCGGCGCGTGGGAGGCCGTAAAGCGGCATTTCCGGGAAATGGATGTCGACATCACGAAGACGCCGTTCACGGTCGCGGGCGTCGGCGACATGTCGGGCGACGTGTTCGGCAACGGCATGCTCCTGGAAAGAACCATCAAGCTCGTCGCCGCGTTCGATCATCGCGACATCTTTATCGATCCCACTCCCGATCCGGAGAAGAGCTTCGCGGAACGCAAGCGGATGTTCGAACTGCCGCGTTCGAGCTGGCAGGACTATGACAAGGCGCTGATCTCCAAAGGCGGCGGTGTCTTTCCGCGCAACGCGAAAAGCATTCCGCTTTCGCCGGAGATGCGGACACTGCTTTTGCTCGAAAAGGAAAGTGCCACTCCCGCCGAGGTGATGAACGCGATTCTCAAAGGCGCAGTCGATCTTTTGTGGTTCGGCGGAATCGGCACTTATGTGCGCGCATCTTCGGAAAGCGACGCGATGGCCGGCGATCGCGCCAACGACGCGATCCGCATCACGGGCGCGGAGGTCGCGGCGAAAGTTGTCGGCGAGGGCGCCAATCTCGGTATGACGCAGCGCGGCCGCGTCGAGGCGGCACTGAAGGGCGTGCGTCTCAATACCGATGCAATCGACAATTCCGCAGGCGTGAATTCGTCGGACGTGGAAGTGAACCTCAAGATCGCGCTTTCGAAGCCCGTGCGCGCAGGGCAGCTCTCGCTGGAAGCGCGTAACGAATTGCTCGCGGCAATGACGCCGGATGTCGCGGCCCTCGTGTTGCGCAACAATTATCTGCAAACGCTTGCAATCTCGCTGGTCGAACGCGAAGGGGCAGCCGATGTCGGTTTCGAGATGCAATTGATGCGCAACCTCGAACGGCGCGGATTGCTTGATCGCGGCGTGGAATATCTGCCGTCCGATATGGCGCTGACCGAGCGGCAGACCAAGGGTGCCGGGCTGACGCGGCCCGAACTTGCTGTCACGCTTGCCTATGCCAAGCTCACGCTGTTCGACGATCTGGTCGCATCCGACGTGCCGGATGATCCTTATTTCGAAGAGGAGCTTCTGCGATACTTCCCTTCGGCCGTGACCGAACGCTTCCGCGACGCCGTGGAAACGCATCGTCTGCGCCGGGAGATCATCGCGACACGGCTCGGCAATTCCATGATCAATCGCGGTGGCCCGGCCTTCGTAGTCCGCGTGTCCGAAGAAACCAGCGCCTCGCCAGCGCTGATCGCCAAGGCTTATGCCGCCGTGCGCGACGGCTATGATCTTGTCGCGATCGACCGCGCGATCGACGAGCTCGATGCGAAGATTTCCGGCGGCGTGCAGCTGGGACTTTACGCCGCCGTCAAAAGGCTTCTGCTCGATCGTGTCGTCTGGTTCGTGCGAAACGTCGATTTCTCGCAAGGGCTTGCTGCGGCCATTTCGCACTACCGCGAGGGTATCGAGCTGGTCGAAGGCGGCATTGCCGCGCTGTTGCCGGCCGAACGCCTCGCCCAGCTGGAGGCGCGCGTCAGCGAACTTGCCGGGAAGGGCGTACCGGAAGCGCTTTCCCGCCGGATCGCGCAACTGCCTGAGATTGCACCGGCGAGCGATATCGTGCTGATTTCGACCCAGACCGGCAAGAAGCTCCAGGGTGTTGCCGAAACATACTTCGCGGCGGAAGACTATTTCCGGCTTGACCGCGTGCTCGCGGCGGGTGGTGCCGTGCAACTGACCGATCATTTCGACCGGCTTGCCTTTGATCTCGCGCTTGCGCGGATTTCCGCTAGCCAGCGTCGCATCGTGGCGGCAGCCCTCGAAACCGGAGAATGCGGGCGCGCAGCAATCGAAGCCTGGGTCGCGACGCAGGCCGGTACGGTTGACCGCGCACGGCGCGGCGTGCACGAAATTGCGGAGTCGGGGCTCACGCTTTCCAAGCTCGCGGTCGCGGCCAATCTCATCAGTGAGCTGGTTTCGTAAAAGGTAGTCGCGCTTTCATGAACCAAGCACCGCGCCGGGCGATCTTCGGCTGGGTTCTGTTCGACTGGGCCTGCCAGCCCGTCGCGACACTCATCACGACATTCATCTACGCGCCTTACTTTGCCTCCGCGGTAGCCGGGAGCCCCGCCGAAGGGCAGGCGCTATGGGGTTTTGCGGCGGCCGCAGCCGGAATCATCATCGCGCTGACTTCTCCCTTAATCGGGGCCGTCGCCGATGCTGCCGGTCCCCGCAAGCCCTGGATCGCAAGTTTCGGGCTTTTGCTGGTACTCGGCTCCATCGGACTTTGGTTCGGCAAGCCCGGCGACCAGAGCACGATCATGCTGGTGCTTGTCTGCTTTGCAGTGCTGACCATCGGCGCGGAATTCGCAACCGTCTTCAACAACGCCATGATGCCGTCGCTGGTGCCGCCGAACAAAATCGGCTGGCTTTCGGGACTTGGATGGGCAACCGGCTATCTCGGCGGCTTGGTGTCGCTTGCCTTTGCGCTCCAGTTTCTCTCGACCAATCCCAAGACCGGGCTAACGCTGATGGGAACGCCGCCTGCCTTCGGGCTCGACGCCGTGGCGCGCGAAGGCGACCGCTTCATCGGGCCGCTGACCGCGATCTGGTTCGTTATCTTCGTGCTGCCGATGTTTCTGTTTACGCCGGACCACGCGAAAGCACTGAAAATCGGGCCGGCGATCCGACGCGGCTTTGGCAATACGCTCGCGACCATCCGCGAAGCACGCCAACACAAGAATATCGGGACGTTTCTACTGGCGAACATGGTCTATACTGATGGCCTGGTCGCGCTGTTTGCATTCGGCGGTATCTATGCCGCCGGCACCTTCGGCTGGGGCGCGATCCAGCTCGGAATATTCGGCATCCTGCTCACGATCACCGGAACCGCGGGCGCGCTGATCGGCGGCAGGCTTGACGACAGGTTTGGCGCGAAGCCGGTTATTCTCGGCGCACTGGTCATTTTGCTGATCTCCTGCATCGCGATCCTTTCCATCGATCGCGACCGGATTTTCTTCTTTGTTCCAGTGACGCCGGCCGATCCGCATGCCGGTTTGTTCGGCAGCGTTTCCGAGAAGCTTTATGTTGCGATCGGGCTGTTCATCGGACTCGCGGCGGGCCCGCTACAGGCGGCCTCGCGCGCACTGCTCGTACGGCTTGCACCGAAAGCGCAGCTTGCACAGTTCTTCGGGCTGTTCGCGTTATCGGGAAAGCTGACTTCGTTTCTGGGACCGTTTCTGGTCGCGACCGTCACCGCGCTGACGCTCAATCAGAAGGCCGGTGTCTCGGTGCTGGTGCTGTTCTTCTTTGTCGGCGGACTTTTGATTCTGAAAGTCGTCAGTGCCGGAAGTGCCGCACCCCGGTGAAAACCATGGCGATGCCGGCCTTGTCGGCGGCGGCGATGACTTCGTCGTCGCGGATCGAGCCGCCCGGCTGAATCACTGCCGTGGCGCCTGCCTCGATGGCCGAAAGCAGGCCGTCCGCAAAGGGGAAAAAGGCATCGCTCGCGACCACTGAGCCTTTGGTCAGCGGCTCGTCGAGGCCTGCAGTTGCTGCGGCGTCTTCGGCTTTGCGTGCAGCGATGCGAGCGGAATCGACGCGGCTCATTTGTCCGGCGCCAATGCCAACCGTTGCGCGGTCTTTCGCGTAAATGATCGTGTTCGATTTGACGTGTTTGGCGATGCGGAATGCGAAGCGGAGATCATTCAGCTCCGCATCGGTCGGCGCGCGTTTCGTGACAACCTTCAGTTCGAGATCGTCGGCGACCATGTTGTCGCGTGATTGCACCAGCATGCCGCCCGCGATCGACTTGAAAGTCAGGCCCTTGGCGCGCGGGTCGGGGAGTGCGTCGGTGAGCAGAAGGCGCAGGTTCTTCTTCGCGCCCACGATCTTGATCGCTTCCTCGCTCGCGCCCGGCGCAATGATGACTTCGGTGAAAATCTCAACCATGGCCTTTGCGGCTTCTGCATCCAGCAGACGGTTGGTCGCGATGATGCCGCCGAATGCCGAAACCGGATCGCAGACGAGTGCTTTTTGATAGGCGTCGAGCAGCGTTTCGCCTTCCGCGACGCCGCACGGATTTGCGTGTTTCACGATCACAACCGCAGCGGAACGCTTCGGGTCGAACTCCGCAACGCACTCGTAGGCGGCATCGGTATCGTTGAGGTTGTTATAGGAGAGCTCTTTGCCCTGGAGCTGGCGCGCGGAGAGCACGCCGGCACGCGGTTCGCCGCCTTTGTAAGATGCCGCAACCTGATGCGGGTTCTCGCCATAGCGGAGCTTTTCGACGAGCTTGCCGCCGAAGCTGCGAAACGCCGGCGCGTCATCCTTCAGTTCGGCCGCAAACCAGTCGGAGATCGCGGCGTCATAAGATGCCGTACGCGCATAAGCCTTCGCGGCGAGGCGCTTCCTGAACGCAAGCGTGGTACCGCCGTGAGCGACAACTTCGCGGAGCAGTTCGGCGTAATCCGCGACATCAACGACGATGGCGACATCGCCGTGATTCTTGGCGGCGGCGCGCACCATGGCCGGGCCGCCGATATCGATATTCTCGATGCAGTCGTCGTAGCCCGCACCTTTCGCGACGGTTTCCTCGAAGGGATAGAGATTGACGACGACGAGATCGATCGGCGCAATCGCATGTGCCTTCATCGAAGCGGCGTGATCAGGATTGTCACGGATCGCAAGAATGCCGCCATGGACGTTGGGGTGCAGGGTTTTGACGCGCCCGTCCATCATCTCCGGAAAGCCGGTGAGCTCGGAGACGTCGGCAACGTTCAAGCCGGCATCGGCGAGTGCTTTCTTCGTGCCGCCGGTGGAGACAAGTGCGGCGCCATGTTTGGCGAGCGCGGCAGCAAAATCGACGAGGCCGCTCTTGTCGGAAACGGACAAGAGCGCGCGGCGGATAGGACGGATCTGGTCTGGCATGGCAAGGCCGATAGCACGCGGGCCTGCGGGAGGAAAACGCCATGACGGCTTTTTCCAGCGCGACCTTCGGCTAGATCGGCAGTTGCGGCGTTTCCTGCGGTTCTTCGCGGGCCTGCGGCATGTCAGCCCGCAGGAAGGTCCAGAGCACACGCGAGAACGTGCGCGCATTGTCGGAGATCACGATCTGGCTGGTGCGGCGCGGCCCCTCGCTTGCCGAGAGGTAGATGCTTTCCTCGACTTCAACGCGCATGTTGGGTGCGGTGAAGAGCCAGCTTTCCCTGCCGGGCAGAATGAGCAGCACCGTGCGGCCGTCATTGACCCGGCTCGCCTTGACCGACGGGTGCAGGTGAAAGCGGATCGCGTAATCGGCGACGGAATCGGCCGGCAGCTGCTTTCCCTTGCGCGGGGTGAAGACATCCTCGCCATCGAGCCGGTCGCCATCCGGCGACAGCCGAAAGGAGCGTTGATGCGTGACGCCGAAACTCTGGAGATAGCCGTCATGGGATGCGCGCAGGACTTCCGTCTCTTCATGGACTCCACGCACGACTTCGACGTCGCGCGGCCCGGACGCAATGAGGATGTCGCCCGCCTTGGTGCGCTTGAAGCGGCAGGAAGACGTATCGTGCCAGGTTGCGGTGGAATGCGCGGCAGTCGCGCGGGCAACATCGCGCCAGCCTTCGCGATTTTGCAGCGGCAGCCCGCAATTGATTACAATGCGATTGCGG
>JAEZFA010000116.1 GCA_023417665.1 Pseudomonadota bacterium
GGGCCGTATCGCGGAACTCGAGGACAAGATTTCCCGTGCCGAGGTGATCGACGTCTCGAAACTCTCGGGCGACACCATCACCTTCGGCGCGACCGTGACGCTGGTGGACGAGGACACCGACGAGGAACGCAAGTTCCAGATCGTCGGCGAGACCGAAGCCGATGCCAAGCACGGCAAGATTTCGATCACCTCGCCGATCGGCCGCGCACTCATCGGCAAGAAGAAGGGTGCATCGGTCGAAGTCATGACGCCCAAGGGCGCCAAGGGCTACGAAGTCCTCAAGGTCGACTGGCTCTGACGCCGCCGCCGCTTCGGCCTCAACGAACCGGAAGGAAGCCGCCCATGCGGAAGCAACTCGCCATTCTGTTCTTCGCCATTGCGCTTGCGCTCGGCGCACAGACCGGATCGTCGCAGGCGCGCGACGGCGTTTATCGCTCGGTCGCAATCGACACCTCGCGCCTGGCCGCGCGCGGTTATCGGCATCTGGCCGCGGCATTGAAACCGATGCTGGCCGAAGAGCTTGCGAAAGCCTTCGGGCCCCGCCTCGGGCATCGCGGCGGCCGGCTCCTGGTTCGCATCACCAGCATTCGCATTCCGCCGACATCGGGCGACTCCGACGCCGACAGCGCCGGCTCGGACCGGCTTCAGGCCGTCATCATCGCGCCCGGACGCGCGCCGATCCCGGTGCTGATCCAGCTGCCGCCGAGCTTTGCCGGCGCCTGGTACGCGGAGAATAACGACGAGCGCCGCGTGTACCGGCTGATCGAAGCGCTCGCGGAATGGACCGCGCGCAAAGTCTGAGGCGTAAAATTGATTTGCAGCCTCGGATGCGAGCCGCGCCATTCCGGCATCCGCAAGGAAACTGAACTTGCCCGCCGCCGCACCGCGCTGCTGGCGGCACCTCCTGACCGGACCACTGTATGATGCCGGAGGCTGAAGCCACGGCCTCCAGACCGAACGCGATCGGTCACAGCGTATTCGTCCTGCTCGGCACGCTTGTGTTGATCCGCATTGCTGCGATGTTCGTCGTACCCTTGATGGATACGACGGAGGCCCGCTACGGCGAAATCGCCCGCAAGATGGCCGAACTGAACGACTGGGTGACTCTCTGGTTCGACTACGGCGTCCCCTATTGGGGAAAACCACCGCTCTCGTTCTGGCTGACGGCCGGGAGCCTCAATCTCTTCGGCGTCAGTGAATTTGCCGCCCGGCTGCCGCATTTCCTGATGTCGTTGGCAGTCATCGGCCTGGCTGCATGGATGGCGAGCCGCCGGGAGCCGCAGTCCATCTGGCCGACCATCATCTTTCTTGCCGCCGCGCCGGTTTTCTTCGTCACGTCCGGTCTCGTGATGATGGACATCGAACTAACCTTCGGCGTCACGCTCAGCATGGCAGGCTTCTGGATCGCGCTCGAAGCACCGGAAGCGTCCCACACCGGCCGCAGGACGGCATGGCTCCCGAACTTGTTGTTCTTCATCGGTCTTGCCGTCGGATTGTTGTCAAAAGGGCCTGTGGCGCTGGTGCTGATCGCTATGCCGCTGTTCTTCTGGACCGCTTTGCATTCGCGCTGGCGCGACGTCTGGCGCAGACTGTACTGGATCCCGGGCATGCTGCTGACCGCGTTGATCGCCTTGCCCTGGTACATTGCGGCGGAGCAAAGCACGCCCGGTTTCCTGCGCTATTTTCTGATCGGAGAACATTTTCTCCGCTTCATCGAACCGGGCTGGGCCGGCGATCAATTTGGAAACGCGCACACGGCACCGATCGGGGCAATCTGGGTTCACGCGCTCGGCGGTCTGCTGCCATGGTCCATCCTGATACCGATTGCGATCTGGCGCTGGCGCGAACCCGGAACCGGACTGACCGCAACCTTCCTCCCGAACATCAGGGCCGCAAGCTCCGGCGAAAACCAATGGCGCAGCTATCTTCTGTTTTGGGCGGTTGCACCGCTTCTTCTCTTTACGCTCGCGCGCAATGTCGGCTGGAGCTATGTGCTGCCGGGAATACCGGCACTCGCGATCTGGGCCGGGCAATGGCTGACCGCAGAGGCGCGCAAGGGCCATAACACCAATCGCGTGCTCGGCGCCGGCATGCTGATCACGCTGGCCATTCTGCTCGGCGCTGCGGCGGTATGGTCGCAACCCGAGACGGCACAGCGAAAGAGCGTCAAGGCGTTGCTCGCGGCCTATGAAACATCGCGCTCGGCGCAAGCACCGTCCTCCGCGGCGGATCAGTCCCTCCACAAACCGGAGAAAACGGCGGCCCCGCTTATTTTCGTCAGGCGCCGCCCCTTCTCCGCGGAGTTTTACACGCGCGGAAAAGCGCTCCTTGCCGACGACTCAGCAGAAGCCTGGTCGCGCATCGGCGCGAATGCCGCCTATGTCGCCGTCATCGACACCGAAATTTTCCTGGGCGCGGCAGAAGCCGGAAAGCGATCCATTCGGCGGCTTGGTCGCTATGGCAGGTTCGATCTGCTATTCGTGGAACCGCTTTGACGGACGGCGCTCACCAAATTCTCGATCAGCGCATGCAGACTGAACGCATTATACTGCGCCACAGCGAGCCGGTCGCATCGGGCAGCCGTCATCTGATCTTCCAGCATCCATCCGCAGTGGACCTGCTCGTCAAGATACACCGCCCGGCGGCCGCACCGCGCTGGTACAAGCTGCATCGCCGCCTTTACGGACCCGCAATCGGCTTCACCCGCGAGATCAGGGAACAGCTTCTCGTATGGTCGCGCTGCAACGAGCACCCCGAATTCCTGAACCGGATCGTCGGCATCTGCGAAACCGATCTGGGTATCGGCATGATGGTGCAGCGCCTCGATGACGAAAGCGGGAGCCTTGCCGAAAACCTGACGACGATGATCGACAGGGGCAAGTTCGACGCCGAAAAGAAAACGGCATTGGCGGCGTTTCTCGATCGGCTGCTCGCCTCGCCGCTGTATTTCGACGACCTGCATGCGGCGAATATCGTCTACGCATTCGACAGGAAGCGTGGTCGTTATCATTTTGTCCTTGTCGACGGAATCGGTCACAAGACCTTGATTCCGGTGGCGCGGTTTATTCCGTTTCTGGAAAACCGCCGGCGCAAAGGCCAGCTCGCGCTGCTCATCAACGAGATCGCCTATGTGGAGAGCCGCGCGCATGCCGCACAAAAAGCCTGAGGCACCGTATCTGCGCGCCGCCTTGGTCGCGATCGCGGTAGTCTTCGCGATCTTCTCCGGCACCGAGGCGAAAGCGCAGCGCCTGGAGATTGCACCGTCGGTCACGCGGGGCGAGCCGCAGCTTGCGGCCGCATTGCGCGCAACGCTGCCGCGGGAAATCGCAAAACGGCTGGCCGGAAAATATCGCGGGACGCTGCGCGTTCGCATTACTGACGCGAAGCTCATGCGCGAGCCGGGCTTCGGCATCGTGCAGCGCGCCGACTATCTGGAAGGATTGCTGATCCTGCCGGGAAGCGACCCGAAGCCGATCCGCCTCACGCTGCCCTTCGACCGTTCGCTGTTTCTGTTTTCGCCGCAGGGCGAAGCCGTGCGCGTGCGAAACCTGATCGAAGTGTTCGCGCAATGGGTCGCGAAATACGCCGAAGACTAGGCCTTCTTTTCCAGCGGCACGTTCGGCGCGTCTTTCGAGCGGCCGAGCGTGAGTGACGTTTTCACGTTGCGCACGTTCGGCGCGCCGGTGAGTTCGGAAACGAAAGCCTGAAATGTCTCGAGGTCCGGCGCCACGCACTTCATGATGAAATCGAACTCGCCCGAGAGCATGTGGCACTCGCGCACCAGCGGCCAGCGCTTCACGCGTTCGTTGAACGCATTCAGATCGCTTTCAGCCTGGCTCGCCAGATGCACCATGGCGAACACCGTCACCGGATAGCCGAGCGCCTTCTCATCGAGCAGCGCGCGATAGCCGCGAATGATCCCCGCCTCTTCCAGCGCGCGCACGCGCCGCAGGCAGGGCGGCGCGGAAATGCCGACCCGGCGGGATAATTCCACATTGGTAATGCGGCCTTCTTCCTGCAGGATTTGCAGAATGTGCCAGTCGATCTTGTCGAGGCTCGCGAGCAATTCGATCTCCGTAATTTTCTTTCGTGCAACCTAGTGCACGAAAGCCGTTCGCGAAACAATATTGCGTGAGCAGACGGTTGAAAGTTGAGCATGCCGCTTGCCGACTTACCGGGCAGTACCTTACATATATGCGTGTAGCGCATGGCTCGGGGGGCCACCGGACCGCAGCGCTAAAAATGCAGGTCATCAGGAATTTTACAGCCATGTCCGCGACACACGCGAAGGTCGTCATCATCGGTTCCGGCCCGGCCGGTTACACTGCGGCTATTTATGCGGCCCGCGCGATGCTGGAACCGGTACTGATCGAAGGCATTCAGCCGGGCGGCCAGCTCACGATCACGACCGACGTCGAGAACTATCCCGGATTTGCCGACGTGATTCAGGGCCCCTGGCTCATGGAGCAGATGAAGGCGCAGGCGGCCCATGTCGGCACCAGCCTCGTCGCCGATCATGTGAAGGAACTCGACACCACCCAGCGTCCGTTCCGCATCGTGCTGGAGTCCGGCGGCGTCTATCTTGCCGATACCGTGATCCTCGCGACCGGCGCGCAGGCGAAATGGCTCGACCTCCCCTCCGAGCAGCAATATCGCGGCGCCGGCGTTTCCGCCTGCGCGACCTGCGACGGCTTCTTCTATCGCAACAAGGACGTCGTGGT
>JAEZFA010000119.1 GCA_023417665.1 Pseudomonadota bacterium
GACGGCGACGCCGTCGCGATGGAAGGCTTCACGCACCTCATTCCTTTTGCTGCCGGTCACGAAATCATCCGCCAGAAGCGCAAGCGGCTTTCACTGACCCGCATGACGCCCGATCTCATCTATGACCAGTTGATCGGCATGGGCTGCGCGGAGCGGATGACGTTTTCCTGGGGCGGCAATCCGGGCGTGGGTTCGCTGCATCGCTTCCGCGACGCCTATCAGAACGGCTGGCCGAACAAGATCGAGATTGTCGAGCATTCCCATGCCGCGATGGCGAACGCTTATGATGCGGCCGCCGCAGGGCTGCCATTCGCAGTGTTTCGCGGCTACCGCGGAGCGGAACTGCCGCGCGTAAATCCCGCCATTAAAGAAGTGACGTGCCCTTACACCGGCGAGAAGCTCGCGACCGTGCCTGCGGTCGCGCTTGATGTCGCGATCATCCACGCGCAAAAAGCGGATCGCAAAGGCAATGTGCTGCTCGAGGGAATTGTCGGCGTGCAGAAAGAAGCCGTGCTTGCCGCCAAGCGTTCGGTCGTGACCGTCGAGGAAATCGTGGACCAACTCAACCCGCCGTCGCCGAATTCCGTCGTGCTGCCGGGCTGGACCGTGAAAGCGATCTCCGTGGTGCCAGGCGGCGCGCATCCTTCCTATACGCAGGGCTATTACAAACGCGACAACGCTTTCTACAAAGCCTGGGACGAGATCGCCCGCGACCGCGACACCTTCCTCGCCTGGATGGACGAGAACGTGTTGAAGAAAGGTCCGGAAGCTTTCGCGCGCCACGCGAAGAAAGCCGCGTGAGGAAATGACCATGAGCCAGAACTTCACGCCCAACGAGATGATGACCGTTGCCGCGGCGCGCGCGCTGACCAACGAGGACGTATGCTTCGTCGGCATCGGCGCGCCCTCCGCCGCCTGCAACCTTGCGCGCCAGACCCACGCGCCGGACATCGTCCTGATTTATGAATCCGGCACGCTCGAAACGCGCCCGAATGTGCTGCCGCTTTCGATCGGTGACGGCGAGCTCTGCGAAACCGCGCTGACGACGGTGCCGGTGCCGGAAATGTTCCGCTACTGGCTGCAGGGCGGCCGCATCACCACGGGCTTTCTCGGCGGCGCGCAGATCGACAAATTCGCAAACCTCAACACGACCGTGGTCGGCCCCTACGAGAAGCCGAGCGTGCGCCTTCCGGGTGGCGGCGGCGCACCGGAGATTGCGACCAGTTGCGGTCAGATCTTCATCACCATGGCGCATTCAAAGCGTGCCTTTGTCGAGAAGATCGACTTCTTCACTTCGCTCGGTCACGGCGAAGGCGGCGACAGCCGCAAGAAGCTCGGCGTTACGACCAAAGGGCCGACCAAGGTCATCACCGATCTTTGCGTGATGGAGCCTGACGAAACCACCAAGGAACTGACCGTTGTCTCGCTGCATCCCGGCGTCACCAAGGAACAGGTGATTGCCGCGACCGGCTGGCAGATCAGGTTTGCTCCCGACGTCGGCGAAACGCCGCCGCCGAACGAAACCGAACTCAAGGTGCTGCGTGAGCTGCATGCGCGCACCAAGGCCGCGCACGGCGGCAACGCCTGAAGGAGAAGAACGATGGCTGAACTGCGCGAAGCGTTTATCTGTGATTTCATTCGCACGCCGATCGGCCGCTTTGGCGGTTCGCTCGCCAAGGTGCGTCCGGACGATCTCGCGGCGCATGTGATCAAGGCGCTGCTTGCGCGCAATCCGTCGCTCGATCCGAACAAGATCGAGGATGTGTTCTTCGGCTGCGCCAATCAGGCCGGTGAGGATAATCGCAACATCGCGCGCATGGGCCTCCTGCTTGCGGGCCTTCCGGTCTCGGTTCCGGGCAATACCATCAACCGCCTTTGCGCTTCCGGGCTCGACGCCGTAGGTGCTGCGGCCCGTGCGATCAAGACCGGGGAAATTTCGCTCGCCATTGCCGGGGGCGCGGAATCCATGTCGCGCGCACCCTTTGTCATGGGCAAGGCGACGGAAGCCTTCTCGCGCAATGCCGAGATCTACGACACCACGATCGGCTGGCGCTTCGTCAATCCCCTGATGAAGCAGCAATATGGCGTCGATTCCATGCCGGAAACCGGCGAGAACGTCGCCGAGGAATATCAGGTCAAGCGCGAGGACCAGGATCAGTTCGCGCTCCGCTCGCAGCACCGCGCGGTAGCCGCCCAGAAGCGCGGCTACTTCGACGGCGAAATCGTTCCGGTCGAAGTGCCGGGCGGCAAGGCGGGGCCCGTGAAAGTCGATAAGGACGAACATCCGCGCGGCGACACCACGATCGAAGGTCTTGCAAAACTCAGAACCCCGTTCCGCAATCCCGGCACTGTCACAGCGGGCAATGCATCGGGTGTGAACGACGGCGCGGCGGCACTCGTCATCGCGTCCGAAGAGGCCGCGAAGGCGAACGGGCTGAAGCCGCGTGCCCGTATTCTCGGTCTCGCGTCGGCCGGCGTGCCGCCCCGCATCATGGGTATCGGTCCGGTGCCCGCGGTTGAAAAGCTGACCGCGCGTCTCGGCATCCCCGCCACCAAGTTCGACGTGATCGAGCTGAACGAGGCTTTTGCAAGCCAGGCGCTTGCCTGCATGCGTCAGTTCGGTGTCGCCGACGACGCGCCACATGTGAATCCGAACGGCGGCGCGATTGCGCTCGGTCATCCGCTCGGCATGTCGGGGTCGCGCATTGCCGGCACCGCCATGCGCGCCCTGGAAGAGTCCGGCGGAAAATATGGTCTTGCGACCATGTGCGTGGGAGTCGGGCAGGGTGTGGCGCTCGCGATCGAGCGCATCTGATCGCGAACGGAGCGCTTACGCTTTTCTGCCGTAGGCGGCGAGGAACATCTCGACCGACTGTTTGACGACTTCGTCGATCCGGGCAGGGGAGGGGCGTGCCTCCCCGCCATAGAGCATCGGCACGAGGATCGGTCCCTGAATCATCATTGTGAACTGCCAGGCCGCGATCTCCA
This sequence comes from Pseudomonadota bacterium, assembly GCA_023417665.1. Taxonomy (GTDB): domain Bacteria; phylum Pseudomonadota; class Alphaproteobacteria; order Rhizobiales; family Xanthobacteraceae. Next base: position 2,989 of record JAEZFA010000119.1, read on the forward strand.
CATTGTCGATCTGTAGCTGCCTGCGCGAAATGCGATCGCGAAACCAGTCGGCAAGTTTCTTCGCCGCGCGCCGCGGGCCGGAGTCGACAAAGACCTGGCCGAGTTCGGGGAATTTTTCCGAAGCGCCGATCACCGTGCGAAGCCATGCGACGTGGTCGGGCTGCGCCAGTACGTTGATATAGTCGCGGCCGGTTCGCATCAGCACGTCCCGCACATCCTCGTTTTCGCTGTCGAGTTTGAGCGTGGTCTCGCCGATGCGTTGCGAATGCGCCTCGACCAGCGCCGCGAACAGCCGCTCCTTGTTCTCGAAATAAACGTAGAGGGTGCCTTTCGAGACGCCGGCGGCGAGCGCGATCTCTGACATGCTGGCGCCGTTGAACCCGTGCGCGAAGAACACTTGCCGCGCGCCTTCCAGAATCTGGCTGCGCTTGTCGCTCTCCGGCGCGATCTTCTCCCGCGTGGCGGCGGTTTCGGACATAAAACACCCGTAAAATCGAACCGAACGGTTCGGTTCCTTATTGATTTGACCTTTATTCCTGGCTATGTCAAGAAAAATTGACCGAACCGTTCGGTCAATCACGAGTACAGGCCATGGCTGAGCCCGCAAGAAAGCAACCCGAAGCAGCGCCAAGTGCTGAGATCGCGCCGCTGCACGCGCGCACGTCCGCGCCGAAATCCGAAGCGCCGAAAGCCGCACCCGCCGGACAAGCGCAAGCCAGCGGAAGCGACACGCCGTCGAGCGGCGGCGAGGGCGGCAAGCCAAAAAATAACGAGCGCCGCAAGAAGCTCCTGATCGCGGCGGCCGCGATTGCAGGTCTGGTTGGTGTCTACTTCGCGCTGAACTGGTTCTTCGTCGGACGTTACCTCGTGTCCACCGATAACGCTTACGTCGGCGCAGAGATGTCGATCGTGGCGCCGCGCGTCTCCGGCTATGTCGCGAAAGTTTCCGTGCCGGCGAACGCGCAAGTGAAAGCGGGCGATATTCTGGTTACGCTCGATGACGGCGACTATCGCCTTGCGGTCGAGCAGGCGGCTGCCCGCATCGCGACGCAGGATGCGTCCATCGAGCGGTTCGGCAAGCAGGTCATTGCCGCGCATGCCGCCGTCGAGCAGGCGCGAGCGTCGCTCACCGCTGCGGAAGCGGACCAGCGCCGCGCCGATGCCGATTTCTCCCGTGTCGATCAGCTCACCCAGAACGCCTTCGCGAGCCGCGCCGCCTACGACACCGCGCGTGCGACGCGCGACCGCGCGCAGGCCATGACGCTGCAAGCGAAGGCAGCGGTCGCCGCCGCCGAAGCGAACGAAGAAGTGCTGAAAGCACAGAAAGCCGAAGCGGAGCGGAGCCGTCGCGAGTTGCAAGCCGTGCTCGCCAAGGCAGAACGCGATCTCGACGCGACAGTGATCCGCGCACCGTTTGCCGGAGTGATCGGCAACAAGGCGGTGCAGGTCGGCGATTTCGTTTCTCCGGGCAAACGCCTGCTCGCGCTGGTGCCGCTCGATGCCATCTATGTCGATGCGAACTTCAAGGAAACCCAACTCGGGTCGATTCAGATCGGCCAGAAAGTGAAGCTCGTGCTCGATGCCGACACCGCGCATCCGCTGGAAGGCGTCGTCGAAAGCTTCGCACCGGCTTCCGGCGCGTTGTTCAGCCTGTTGCCGCCGGAAAACGCGACCGGCAATTTTACCAAAGTCGTGCAGCGGCTCACGGTGCGCATCCGCGTGCCCGATGTCCATGAGCGCCTGCTTCTGCCGGGCCTTTCCGTCGTGGCGACGATCGATACCCGGACCACGCCGCAGCCCCGGCCGTGAGCGACACCACCGCAGGCGCATACGAAGAGGCGGGGCGCGAAGTAACGCCGCGCAAGCTGGTCGCGTTTGCGGCGCTGGTTTTCGGCATGTTCATGGCGATTCTGGATATCCAGATCGTCTCCTCGTCCTTAAGTGAAATTCAGGCCGGCCTTTCGGCCGCACCCGACGAAATCTCCTGGGTGCAGACGAGCTATCTCATTGCCGAAGTGGTGATGATCCCGCTCTCGGGCTTCCTCGCGCGCGCGCTTTCGACCCGCATTCTTTTCACGCTCTCCGCGCTCGGCTTCACCATCGCAAGCGTACTCTGCGCGACGGCGACGACGCTGCCGGAAATGATCGTCTATCGTGCAATTCAGGGCTTCGTCGGCGGCGGCATGATCCCGACTGCATTTGCGGCGGCCTATACGATCTTCCCGCGTCGGCATCTCGCGCCGATCATGGCGGTCGTGGGTCTGACCGTGACGCTCGCGCCGACCATTGGACCGACGGTCGGCGGCTATCTGACCAGCGCCTTCTCGTGGCACTGGCTGTTTCTGGTGAACGTCATCCCCGGGCTCGCCGCAACCGTGCTCGCCTGGACGCTCGTCGATTTCGACGAGCCGGAATTCAGCCTGCTGAAGCGCTTCGATGTATGGGGTTTGCTGGCCATGGCGGTCAGCCTCGGCAGCTTGCAGTATTTCCTCGAAGAAGGCACGCGCGAGGACTGGTTCAATTCCGAACTGATCACGCTGTTCTTCACGCTGACGGTCGTCGGTGCGGCGATCTTCTTCTGGCGGACCCTGCGCGCCGAAGTTCCGGTCGTCGATCTCGGCGCTTTCAGGAATCGCAATTTTGCGGTCGGTTGCACGCTGACCTTCATCATCGGCATCGGGCTCTATGGCCTGACCTATCTCTATCCGCTCTATCTCGCGCGGGTGCGCGGTTATAATTCGCTGCAGATCGGCGAGACGGTCTTCGTCACCGGCGCATTCATGTTTCTGTCCGCGCCCCTGATCGGTGCGCTGTCGCGCAAATACGATCCGCGCATTTTCATCGGCCTCGGCCTGATCGGCTTCGTGATCTCGACCTTCGAGCTGACCCCCATCACGAGCCAGTGGGGCTTCTCGGAACTGTTCTTTCCGCAGGCGTTGCGCGGCATGGCGCTGATGTTCTGCATGGCGCCGATCAACATGCTCGCACTCGGCACGCTCCCGCCGGAGCAGGTGAAGAATGCGAGCGGCCTTTTCAATCTGATGCGCAATGTCGGCGGCGCGGTCGGCCTTGCGATTATCAATACCATGCTGACGACCCGCATTGACGTCCATACCGCGCAGCTTCGCGAGCACATCACCTGGGGCCGCAATGTCGCCGAGGAAACGCTTCAGGGCATGACGCAGAAGCTCACGCCTCTGCTCGGCTCCGATGCGGAACTGGCGGCATTGAAGAAAATAGCGGGCATCGTGCAGCGCGAAGCGACCGTGCTCGCCTTCGCCGATGTTTTCCTGCTTTTGTCGATCTTCTTTTGCGTCGCCTGCCTGTTCGTGCCGCTGCTGGAGCGCCCGAAAATGGATGCCTCGGCTGCGGCGCACTGACCCTCGCGCATTGACAAACAGGCGATCTGGCCTAGGTTTGTAGGCATGAAGATCGTAAAGCGCCACATTCACAAGCTCTTTCGCGCGGGTCAGCTTCAAGCGGGCGCCTGACCCGGCCGGCTGCGTGCCGTCCGGGCACGGTTCGCTACCTTCTTCCAGCAAATCACGAAATTGAAGCGCGGGTTCTGGCCCGCACAACAAGACCGCGCCCGAACTGCGTCCGCAGTTGCGCGCGGGGCAGGAGTTTAGAAAATGGCCCGCTATTTCAACGTAGATCTTCCGCCGATCGCCATGACCCGAAACGATTGCGAACGCCTCTCGCGGCTCGCGTCGGCGGCCAGCGACAAATTTCCGCAAACCTCCGAGTTTCTCGCGCGCGAGGTTGAGCGTGCGCATGTCATCGAGGAGTTCGAGACGTTGCCGGGCCTCGTCAGCATGGGTTCGGAAGTCACCTTCCGTGACGATATCTCGGGGCAGGTGCGCGACGTGCGGCTCGTCTATCCGGAGGACGTGAGCAAGAACGCCGGCACGCTTAGCGTGCTGACGCCGGCGGGCGCCGCGCTGATCGGGCTTTCCGTCAGTCAGTCGATCGAGTTTCAGACGCCGTCCGGCGGCTGGCGCTCGCTGACCGTGCTCGCCGTGCACAATCCCCGCTGACGCCGTTTCGGTTGTGAAGCGCCGTTTTCCCCGCTAATCCAGCGAGCCTGTTCCGGACGCCGACGAAGATCATGGATTCGACCTCGAAGCCGCAGAAGCCGCAGAGCGTTCGACGCAAGTTCGCGCCCTGGGCCGATCCGTCGGCGACGCCGCTCATTCGCTTTCAGAATGTCGTGAAGCGTTACGGCGACGTCACGGCGATCGACGGCGTTTCGCTCGACATCTATGAGCGGGAGTTTTTTGCGCTGCTCGGGCCTTCGGGCTGCGGCAAGACTACGCTGATGCGCATGCTCGCGGGCTTCGAACAGGCAAGCGAAGGCAGGGTTCTGCTTGCGGGCAGCGATCTTGCCGGCGTGCCGCCGTTTCGGCGGCCGGTGAACATGATGTTTCAGTCCTATGCGCTGTTTCCGCATATGAGCGTTGCGGACAACATTGCCTTCGGCCTGAAGCAGGACGGAATGCCGCCCGCTGAAATTGCGGCACGGGTCGAGGAAATGCTGAAGCTCGTGAACCTGCGCGGTTTCGAGAAGCGAAAGCCGCATCAGCTTTCCGGCGGCCAGCGCCAGCGCGTGGCGCTCGCGCGTTCGCTCGCGAAGCGGCCGAAGGTGCTTCTTCTCGACGAGCCGATGGCCGCACTCGACAAGAAACTGCGCGAGCAGACCCAGTTTGAGCTGATGGATCTCCAGCAGCGGATCGGCACCACCTTCATCATCGTGACCCACGATCAGGAGGAGGCCATGACGGTGGCGGATCGTATTGCCGTCATGGATCACGGCAAGCTCGTGCAGGTGGCGACGCCGACCGAAATCTACGAGCAGCCGAACAGCCGCTACGTCGCGGGGTTCGTTGGCGATATCAATTTGATCGAAGCCGAAGTCGTGCGCGCAGCTCCCGAAGGCGTCGCGCTGAAATCAACTTCGCTGGAAGCCGAACTGCAGTTGCCGCCGCGGACCGATGTTGCCGCCGGCGATCGGGTCGCGGTCGCGCTGCGTCCGGAAAAAATCCGCATCGGCAAGGAGCCGCTTGCCGGACTGCATGCGAACTGCGCGCAAGGGATTGTCTACGACATCGCCTATCTCGGCGATCTTTCAATCTATCATGTGCATCTCGAAAGCGGCCTCGTGCTCAAGGCGGCAAAGACCAATATCTCGCGCCAGATCGAGCCGCCGATCGACTGGGACGACAAGGTCTATCTGTCCTGGACGCCGGATGCCGGCGTCCTCCTGAAAGACTGACCGCGTCATGGAAAAGCGCAGCCTGTTCCGGAGTTTCACGATTGCGCTGCCTTTTTTGTGGCTCGCGTGCTTCTTCCTGCTGCCGTTTCTGATCGTCTTCAAGATCAGCCTCTCGGACGATGCGGTTGCACGGCCGCCTTACGAGCCGGTGTTCGATTTCACGGCCGGCTGGGCGGCGGTCCGCGAGAAGTTTGCGCTGCTCGATTTCGATAACTACGCCTTCGTGCTCGGCGACTGGCTCTATGTGTATTCCTATCTTCAGAGCCTTATGCTGGCGGCCTGCGCGACGGCGATCCTGATCGCGGTTGGCTATCCGGTGGCCTATGCCATTGCGCGCTCGCCGCGCGGCATCCGGCCGGTCCTGCTCCTGCTCGTGATCCTGCCGTTCTTCACGTCGTTCCTGATCCGCGTCTATGCCTGGATCGGGATTCTTTCCCGCGAGGGGTTACTCAACCAGTTGCTCGAGCAACTCGGCGTGATCTCGCAGCCGCTGGAGATCCTCTCGACCAACGTCGCGGTCGTGATCGGCATGGTCTATTCCTATTTTCCCTTCATGGTGCTGCCGCTCTATGCGGCGCTGGAGCGGATGGACGATTCGCTCCTGGAAGCCGCTGCCGATCTCGGCGCGACGCCAGCCCAGGCGTTCTGGCGCGTGACCGTGCCGGTATCCGCGCCGGGCATCGTCGCGGGTGCGTTGCTTTGCTTCATTACCGCAGTCGGCGAATTCGTGATCCCCGATCTTATCGGCGGCTCGGACACGCAGATGATCGGGCGCACCGTCTGGAACGAGTTTGCGGTCAACCGCTCGTGGTCGGTGTCTTCGGCGCTTGCGATTTTGATTTTGCTCGTGCTGCTCATTCCCATCCTGATCTACCAGCGCATGCAGTTGCGCGAGCTGGAAGGGCGCTGACCATGGCCATGCGCAAAGGACTTTCGCCGGTCACGCTTACCGCGCTCGCGGGTGGCCTCGCGTTCCTTTATGTGCCGCTCGTGCTGCTCGTGATCTATTCCTTCAACGACTCCCGCCTCGTCACCGTCTGGGGCGGCTGGTCCACCCGCTGGTATCAAGGGCTCCTGCAAAACCAGGCATTGATGGATGCGGCATGGGTGAGCCTGAAGGTGGCGGCGGTGTCGGCGACGCTCGCGACCGCACTCGGCACGCTTGCCGCGCTTGCGCTCGTGCGGGCCGGAAGCTTTCGCGGCCGGACCATGTTTGCCGGCCTCGTCTATGCGCCGCTGGTCATGCCTGAAGTCATCACCGGCCTCGCGCTGTTGCTCTTGTTCGTCGCGATCGATTTCGAGCGCGGCTTCTGGACGGTCGCGCTCGCGCATGTGACCTTCACCATGTGTTTCGTCGCCGTGATCGTGCAGTCGCGGCTTCTTACCTTCGACGGCAGTCTTGAGGAGGCGGCGCTCGACCTCGGCGCGACCCCGACGCGGGCCTTCTTCTCGGTAACCTTGCCGGTGATCTTTCCCGCCGTAGCGGCGGGCTGGCTCCTTGCCTTCACGCTCTCCCTCGACGATCTTGTGATCGCGAATTTCACCGCCGGCCCCGGGAACACCACGCTGCCGATGCGTATTTACAGCCAGGTCCGGCTCGGCGTGACACCGGAAGTGAATGCCATCAGCACCGTTTTCATCATTGCGATTACTGCCGTGGTTTTGACTGCTTCGCTCGCCATGAAATGGCAGCAGACGCGAACCGAAAGAAATTGAATGACCGCATTGCCGTTTACGCAGGATGTGAGCCGCGCCTTCTCCGGCGCGATCACGAAAGCTGCGTTCGAGAAAAACCTTGCTGGTCTTGAGGCGCCACTCTCGGCGTTGCGGGAGGCCTATGCGAAAGACACGCTCGCGCTGTTGCGCCTGCCCGAGCGGACCGAAGACGTCGCGGCGGTCGAGGCACTTGCCGCGAAACTCGCGGACGCCGAGCATGTCGTGTTCCTCGGCACCGGCGGCTCCAGCCTCGGCGGCCAGACGCTGGCGCAGCTTGGCGGCTACAACGTCCCCGGCGTTGGTGCGCTTGCCGGGAAGCCGAAGCTCCATTTCCTCGACAATCTCGATCCGGCGAGCCTGCAAGAATTTCTGGACCGGCTTCCGCTGAAGACCGCGCGCTTCGTTGCGATCTCGAAATCCGGCGGCACTGGCGAGACGCTGGTGCAGGGAATTGCCGTTGCCGACGCGATTGCAAAATCCGGTCTTGACGTTTCGCGGCATCTGTTCGGCATCAGCGAGCCGCTGAAAGCGGGCGGGAAGAATGGGTTGCGCGCTTTGCTCGGGAAATTCGGCTGCGAAATTCTCGATCATGAAACCCGCGTCGGCGGCCGCTTCATTGCGCTGACCAATGTCGGCCTGCTTCCGGCCTTGCTTGCGGGCGTGGATGTTCGCGCGCTGCGCGCGGGTGCGGGCGAGATGCTGAACCCGATCCTCAAGGGCACGACGCCCGGCGAGTTCGCGCCGGCGGCCGGTGCAGCACTCAGCGTTGCCGCATACGAAGCGGCGCTACCAATCTCGGTGCTGCTCGCCTATGGCGACCGCTTCGAGCGGCTCTCCCGCTGGTGGATGCAGCTCTGGGGCGAAAGTCTCGGCAAGGGCGGCAAGGGCACGACGCCGGTCGCCTCCGTCGGACCGGCCGATCAGCATAGCCAGTTGCAGCTCTGGCTCGACGGTCCGCGCGACAAGCTTTTTACCGTCGTATCGCTCGACAATGCCGGAAAAGGCCCGCGCCTCGATGCAGAGCTCGCGAACCTTGCCGGTGAGCCGGTCTTCGCCGGCCGCACGGTCGGAGACCTCGTGGCGGCACAGGCCCGCGCGACTGCGGACACGCTTGCGAAGCACAAGCTGCCACTGCGGGAAATCAAACTGCAGAAGCTCGATGCCTTCTCGCTCGGCGCGCTGATGATGCATTTCATGCTGGAAACGATCTTCGGCGGCGAACTCTTCGGCGTGAACACCTACGACCAGCCGGCGGTGGAAGAGGGAAAAATTCTCGCGAAGCACTATCTCGCGAGCGAGGCGTGACATGCCGGAGATGATCGCGATCACCGAGACTATCGCGATTGATGAGCGCGAACTCGACGAAAGCTTCGTGCGCTCGTCCGGCCCCGGCGGGCAGAACGTCAACAAGCTCGCGACCGCGGTGCAGTTGCGCTTCGATCTGCGCGGCTCGCCGGCGATTCCGCCCGGCATGAAAGCGCGCGCCGAGAAGCTCGCCGGCCAGCGCCTCACGCGCGAAGGCGTGATCGTGATTTCTGCCGACCGCTTCCGCACGCAGGATCAAAACCGCGACGATGCCCGCGCGCGTCTCGTCGAACTCCTGCAGCGCGCGGCCGTCGTGCCGAAAGTCCGCCGCAAGACCCGGCCGACACTCGCCTCCAAGAAACGCCGGATCGAAGGCAAAAAGCACCGTTCGGAAGTCAAGAGCCGCCGCGGCCGTCCCGATCTCGATTAGCGCGCGGGAGCGGCCGCCGGTACAATCCGGCTCGTTTTTCCGAGTCGTCCCATGCCCGTTCGCCAGCTATCCGAAACCGTCGTCAATCGCATCGCCGCGGGCGAGGTGATCGAGCGTCCGGCGTCGGCCGTGAAGGAACTCGTCGAAAACGCGCTCGATGCTGGTGCGACCCGCATCGAGGTCGTGCTTTCCGGCGGCGGACGCGAACTGATCCGCGTTTCCGACAATGGCGACGGCATGAGTGCGGCCGATCTCGCGCTTTGCGTCGAGCGGCACGCGACCTCCAAGCTGGACAGCGAAGACCTTCTGAATATCGCGACGCTCGGCTTCCGCGGTGAAGCGCTGCCCTCGATCGGGGCCGCCGCGCGGCTTTCCATCGCAACCCGCGCTCGCGGCGGCGGCGACGCCCTCGAAATTCGTGTGGAAGGCGGGGAAAAGTCGGCGATCCGCCCCGCCGCGCTCAGCGAAGGAACCCGCGTCGAGGTGCGCGATCTTTTTTACGCGACGCCGGCGCGGCTGAAGTTTCTGAAAAGCGAGCAGGCGGAAAACGCCGCCGCAATCGACGTGATCAAGCGTCTCGCGCTGGCGCGTCCCGATGTTGCCTTCACCATCGCCGCGGGCGAGCGGGTGATCCAGTATCCCCTGCGCGGCACGGATGAGGCCGGGCGCGCCGCGCGGCTCGCGGACGTGATCGGCGGCGACGCGCGCGCGAATACCGTCCCGGTGGAAGCGGAACGCGACGGCGTGCGCTTGCATGGCCTTGCGGGACTGCCGACCTACTCCAAGGCGAACTCGCTCTCGCAATATCTCTTCGTGAACGGCCGTCCGGTGCGCGACAAGGTGCTGATCGGCGCGGTGCGCGGCGGCTATGCCGATCTCCTGCACGGCGGCCGGCACCCGGTGGCGGCACTTTTCATCGAGCTCGATCCGCGCGAGGTCGACGTGAACGTGCATCCGGCAAAAGCGGAAGTTCGCTTTCGCGATCCTTCGCTCGTGCGCGGGCTGGTCGTACGCGCCTTGCAGGAAGCATTGGGCGGCGGTGCGCGCAGAAGCGCGACGACCGGCGCGGAGCGGCTGGTTTCCTTCGCGCGGCCGCAGCCGCAGATGAATTATTCGTCCGGCTGGCGCGGCGCGGCGGCGCCCTATCGCGGAAACCCCGCAGGCTTGGCCGAAGCGGCGCAGGCCGCGTTTGATACGATTGTGCAGCCGAGCGCAGATGCGCGCGCCGATCTCGCACCCGTGCTGCAGGCCGATCTCGAACGCCCGCTGGGTGCTGCCCGCGCGCAATTGCACGAGACCTACATCGTCTCGCAGACCGCCGACGGTCTTGTCATTGTCGACCAGCACGCCGCGCATGAGCGGATCGTCTACGAGAAGCTCAAGCAGGCCCTCGCAGAAAAAGGAATTTCGCGCCAGTTGCTGCTGGTGCCGGCCGTGGTCGAGCTGGATGCCGCGGATGTCGCGGCGCTGCTGTCGCGTTCTGACGAACTGGCCAGCCTCGGATTGGTGCTGGAGCCGTTCGGGCAGGGCGCGGTGCTGGTGCGCGAAACCCCGGCGCTTTTGGGGGATGCCGATACGCAAAGTCTGGTGCGTGATCTCGCCGAGCACCTTGCGGAATGGGACGACGCACTGCCGCTCGAGCGAAATCTGCTTGCGGTGGCGAGCCGCATCTCGTGCCACGGTTCAATCCGCGCCGGGCGCCGGCTCAAGCCCGAAGAGATGAACGCCTTGCTGCGCGAGATGGAGCGCACCGAAAATGCCGGCCAGTGCAATCACGGCCGACCGACTTATGTCGAGCTGAAACTCTTCGATATCGAGAAGCTGTTCGGGCGGCGGTAGCTTTCTCATCCAGAGTAGCTGCCCCGAAAAGCGCAAAAGCATTCTAATTCGTCATGCCCGGCCTCGTGCCGGGCATCCACGTCTTAGCGGCGCATCAACGCTGTAAAGGCGTGGATGGCCGGGACAAGCCCGGCCATGACGAAGAAATTATGCTGAGCGCAAAAACACGATCTCCGTATCGTCGTATGCGCGCCGCTCCAGCACCTCGAAACCTTCCGGTGCGGCAAACTTCGCGGCAACCGCTTCTTCGATGACGATGAGCGCTTCTTTCGCGAGCCATCCGCCTTCGCGCGCGGACAACAGGGCTTTCTCGGCAAGACCCTTGCCGTAAGGCGGATCGCAGAACACGAGCGAGAACGGCTCGAACGCGCCGCGCGGCCCGAGCCTCGTCGCGTCGCGCCGGAAGATCTTGGTGATGCCGGTCAGTTGCAGCGTTTCGACATTGGCGCGGATCAGAGCGCGGGCCTCGGCTGATTCCTCCACGAACAGCGCAAACGCCGCGCCACGCGAGATCGCTTCAATGCCGAGCGCACCGGTGCCGGCAAACAGATCGAGCACGCGCGCGCCATCGGAAGGATCGCCATAGGCGTGCGCGAGGATGTTGAAAACCGCTTGCCGAAGCTTGTCGGAAGTCGGACGGATTTTTTGGGAAGCGGGCGCTTTCAGCGTTCGGCCGCCATGCACGCCGCCGGAAACACGCATCTAGCGCTTTCCCTTCGGCGCGCGGAACGGCGTGCGCTTGCCGCCGCGGCGGAGGTTCTTCGCGCCGGGCCTGCGCGGCGCTTTCTCGTCGTTGCGTGAATCGCGCCGCTCATTTTTGTCGGCGCTTCGTGCCGGGCGCTTGGGATCGAATTGTCCCGGCCGGCCCTTCTTCTTGCCGTCATGCTGGCCGTCGCGCTTCGGCCGAAAATCGGCGGGCTTCTTGCGTTCCGGCTTCTTGCGTTCCGGCTTCGGGGCTTCGCGCACCGGCGCGTCAAAATCGCTCTGCGAAAGCTGCTCGAGTTCGCCGCCGATCTGGTCGCGTAACACGCGGGTCGGAACCTCTTCGACTTCGCCTTCTTTCAGCTTGCCGAGATCGAAGGGGCCGAAGGAAACGCGGATCAGCCGGTTCACGGTGAGGCCGATATGCGCGAGCACCTTTCGCACCTCGCGGTTCTTGCCCTCGCGGATGCCGATGGTCAGCCACTGGTTCGCGCCTTGTTCGCTGTCGAGCGTCGCTTCGATCGGGCCGTAGCGCACGCCTTCGACCGTGATGCCTTTCTTCAGCGTATTCAGCCGTTCCTGATCGGTGCGTCCGTTCGCGCGCACGCGATAGCGCCGGAGCCAGCCGGTCGCAGGCAATTCCAGTATCCGCGACAGCCCGCCGTCATTGGTCAGAAGCAGCAGTCCCTCCGAGGTGATGTCGAGCCGTCCGACGCTGACGACGCGTGGAAGCTCTTTCGGCAGCTTCTGGAAGATGGTGGGCCGCCCTTCCGGGTCGGCATTGGTCGTCACTAGTCCACGCGGCTTGTAATAGAGAAAGAGCCGCGTTCGCTCGCGGGTCGGTAAGGGCGCGCCGTCGACTTCGACCTTGTCGCGCGGCGAGACCGTGGTCGCGGCGGTCTTCAGGACTTCGCCGTTCACCTTGACGCGACCGGCTTCGATCCAGCTTTCCGCTTCGCGGCGCGAGGCGAGGCCCGCTCGCGCGATCACTTTCGCGATGCGTTCGCGGTTTGCGTTGTTCGTCTCGGGCTTGCGGGTCATGGTGCTTCGTGCGAATTCGGCTGCTTGCTAGCACGGCTTGGGCCCGGAGACGAAATGGCTGCGCCCGATTTCATGGGAATGGCACTGGAAGAGGCGATGGCGGCTGCCGTAGCGGGCGAGGTGCCGGTGGGGGCGATCGTGGTGCGCGGCGGCGACGTGCTCGCCCGGGCCGGCAACCGCACGCTGCGCGACCGCGATGTGACCGCGCATGCCGAGGTGCTCGCGATCCGCGACGCGGCGGCAAAGCTCGGCAGCGAGCGGCTGATTGACTGCGATCTCTATGTGACGCTCGAGCCCTGCACCATGTGCGCGGCGGCGATTTCGTTCGCGCGTATCCGCAGGCTCTATTTCGGCGCGAGCGACCCGAAGGGCGGCGCGGTCGAATCCGGCGTGCGTTTCTTCGGCGCGCCAACCTGTCATCACAGGCCGGACGTCTATGGCGGCATTGGCGAAGCCGAGGCGGCTTCGATCCTGAAGGAATTTTTTGCGGCGAAGCGCTGATTATCGCTCGAGCAGCGCACCGAGCTTTCGCTTCAGTTCGTCCTTGACCGGCTCCGACGCTTTCAGGATCGGCAGTGCGCGCGGAAAGTCGAGTGCGCCGAAGGCGCTGACATTCGGGCGCAACAGGATGTCGGGTGCGGAGTGCTTCAGCTTCTCCGACACGATGCTGTGGGTCATGATATCGGTCGCCATGAACAGCATCTGGATCGGATCGGGGATTCCTTCCGTGGTGTCGCGAAGCCGCGTGATGTCGACCGCGACCACGATGTCGGCATCCTTGCGCAGGAGATCGAAGGGAAGCGGGTTCACGGCACCCCCGTCGATCAGCATGCGGCCCTCGAACTCGACCGGACGCAAGAGGCCCGGAATCGCCATCGAGCCGGCGACGGCGGGCCGCAACAGGCCGGAGCGATAGATTACCTCGGAGCGCTCGTTGAAATCGGTGGCGACGACCGCGAGCGGCAGGCGCAGTTCTTCGAAGGTTTTCGGTAATTGCGGCGGCAGGAATTCCTGCGCCACGCCGACCGCCTCGACCTGCATGGAAAACGCGCTGAGCGAGCGTTTCTCGCGCCAGCGTTCGCGCATGCTGTTCCACTGCATCGAAATAAGCCGTCGCGTGAAGTCGCCCTGCTTGCGCAGCGCTTCGATCGCGAAGCCGCGAATATCCTTGCCGCTCATGCCCGCGGCATAGCCCGCACCGACCACGGCCCCCATCGAGCAGCCCGCGATTGCGGACGGGGAAATGCCGAGTTCGTCGAATACCTCGAGTACCGGAATATGCGCGAGTCCCCGCGCGCCGCCCGAACCCAGGGCAAGCGCAACGCGCGGCGGACCTTTCTTGCGGAGGAAGTCGAACACGGCGCCGACTATAGCGTGCTTCCTAGGCGCCTGCGCGCTCCGCGAAGTGCCACGCTGCCGCGGCCAGCGGCTGCACTTGCCGCGACATGGTAGAGGCATTCGCATTCGCCGCCGTGCCGTCGCGCACGCGGCCCAGGATGCCCTGCAGGATTCCGGCGATGCGGAAGAAGTTATAGGCCATGTATACGTCGATATCGCGCCCGCGCGGATCGAAGCCGGTGCGCTTGGCATACAGCGCGGCGTAATCTTCGGCGGAAGGAATCCCGAGCGCCTTCAGGTCGCGGTCTTTCAGCGAGCCGGTGCCGGTGCCGGATTTCGCACTCGGCATGTGCCAGCCCATCATGTGGTAGGTGAAGTCCGCGAGCGGATCGCCGAGCGTCGACAATTCCCAGTCGATCACCGCCATCACTTCATTCTTGGTGGGGTGAATGATCATGTTGTCGAGGCGATAGTCGCCGTGCACCACGCGCACAGCCTGCTGCTTCGGCAGGTGTTCGGGCAGCCAGCGCATCAATTTGTCCATCTCGGGAATGTCGTCGGTCTTCGACGCGACATATTGCTTGGACCAGCGCGCGACCTGCCGCGCGACATAGTCCTCGCCCTTGCCGTAATCCGAAAGGCCGATCTTCTCGGGCTCCAGCGAATGAAGCTGCGCGATGGTCGCGTTCTGTGCGTCCCAGATCGCGGCGCGCTCCGCCGGATTGGATTCCGGCATATGCAGTTCCCAGAAGATGCGGCCTTCCTCGAACGACATCACATAGAAAGCGGTTCCGGTGATGCTCTCGTCCTCGCAATAGACCAGCGCCTTCGGCACCGGGAAGTTCTGCGCGCCGAGTGCTGCCATGACCTTGTATTCGCGATCGACCGCGTGTGCTGAGGGAAGCAACTTTCCCGGCGGCTTCCGGCGCAGCACGTATTTGCGCGTTGGCGTTTCCAGCAGATAGGTCGGGTTCGATTGCCCGCCCTTGAACTGCTTGACGCTGAGCGGACCGGCAAAGCCGGGAATCTGCTTCGCGAGATATTCCTCGAGCCGCGCGGGGTCGAAGGCGAGCGCCTGCACGACGTCCTTGGTGCCGGAAAAGGCTTCCTGGCGATTGAACTCGGTCATTTCCTGCCCAGAATTTCTTGTTTCTTGGGGAGGTTATAGCGGGCCCGGGGCGGCGATGCACCCGGTCCCGAAAGTTCGCAGGGCGGAACGGTCAGGTCTGCGTGAAGAACGCAAGCAGTGCCTGCTCGGTTTCCTGTGGCGCTTCCTCGGGGAGAAAATGCCCGCAGTCGATGGCGTGGCCTTCGAGCTTGGTCGCCCATTGCTGCCAGATCGCCAGCGGGTCGCCGCCGGAATTCGGGATGCCGCGCGCGCCCCAGAGCGCAAGCGTGGGGCAGGTGATCTTCTTCCCGGCGTTGAAATCCTCCTCGTCGAACTTCACGTCGGTCGATTGTCCCGCGCGATAGTCCTCGCAACAGGCGTGGATGCGTGCGGGATCGTTGAAGAACGCGCGGTAATGCGCAAGCGCGCGCGGATCGAACTTCTTGAGGCCATCCGGCGCCCAGCTTCCCAAAGTCCAGTCGATGTATTCGAGCGGCGCTTTCGAGATCAGCATTTCGGGGAGCGGCGCGCGCTGTGCCAGGAACGGCCAGTGATAGACCACCATGGCGCGTTTCGCGTCCATGCCCTTCCACATGTCGAGCGTAGGGATGATGTCGAGCACCGAAAGCTTCGTCACGCGCCCCGGATGGTCGAGCGCCATGCGATAGCCGACGCGCCCGCCGCGATCATGACCGATGACGCCGAACTGAACGTGACCCAGCTCCTGCATCAGCTCGATCAGCGCCGCCGCCATTGCGCGCTTGGTGTAAGGGGCGTGATCGGCGTCTTCCTTCGGCACGTCGCTCCAGCCATAGCCGGGCAGGTCGGGAAGGATGAGCGTGAACCTCTGCGCGAGCGCAGGCGCGATGCGGTGATACTCGACATGCGTCTGCGGAAAACCGTGGATCATCAGGAGCGGAGGACCTTCGCCGCCGGAGCGGGCGAACAACTTTCCCGCGGAAGTATGGATCCAGTGCGATTCAAAACCGGGAAAGAGATCCGCAAGCTCGCTCATTTCGCTTTCTCCCGTGCAATGGCCCGCCAGCCGATGTCGCTGCGATAGAAGCCCTGCGGCCAGTCGATCAGCGAGATCGCCTTGTAGGCGCGTTCGCGCGCTTCCGTCACGGTCTTGCCGATTGCCGTAACGTTCAGCACGCGACCGCCGTTCGACAATATCTTGTCGCCGTCGCGCTTGGTGCCGGCGTGGAACACCGTGACGCCTTCGACCGCATTGGCCTTGTCGATGCCGCCGATCACGGCGCCGCTTTTATAGGAGCCGGGATAGCCCTGATTGGCGAAGACTACGGTGATTGCGACATCATCGCGCCAGCGCACGCTCGACTTGTCGAGTTCGCCGTTGGCGGTGGCCAGCATCAGCGTGAGCAGATCGTCCTTCATGCGCGGCATCAGCACCTGGCATTCCGGATCGCCGAAGCGGACGTTGTACTCGATGAGTTTCGGGCCGTCTTTCGTGATCATCAGCCCGATATAGAGTACGCCCGAGTAAGGCGTCCCCGCGCGCGCGAGCGCCCGCGCGGTAGGCCGCACGATTTTCTCCAGCACTTCGTCCTCGACCGCCTTCGTGAATACCGGCGCCGGCGAATAGGCTCCCATGCCGCCGGTGTTCGGTCCCTGATCGTTGTCGAAGACGCGCTTGTGATCCTGCGCGGAAGCAAGCGGCAATACCTGCTCGCCATGCACGAAGCAGAAGTAACTCGCTTCTTCGCCGTCGAGAAACTCTTCGATCACGACCGGCGCGTGGCCGCCCATGGCAAAAACCTGATCGACGGCAAGCAGCGCTTCCTGCTTCTCCATCGCGACGATCACGCCTTTGCCGGCATGCAGCCCGTCCGCTTTGAGCACGATCGGCGCGCCGTGCTTCTCGATGTGCTGTTTTGCTTCCGCGCGGCTCCGCGTTTCGAGGAATGCGGCGGTCGGAATATCATTCTCCGCGCACAGGCGCTTGGTGAAGGATTTCGAACCTTCCAGCGTCGCCGGGATTTTCTGCGGGCCGAAGACCTTGATCTTCGCCGCGATCAGGGCGTCCGCAAGACCCGCGGTCAGCGGCGCTTCCGGTCCCACCACCACGAGATCGATGTTCTTTTCCTTGGCAAAGGCGATCACCGCCGCATGGTCCTCGACCTTCAGCGCGACGATCTCGGCATCTTCCGCGATCCCGGGGTTGCCGGGGGCTGCGTAGAGTTTGGTAAGCAACGGACTCGCGGCAAGTTTCCAGGAAAGTGCATGTTCGCGGCCGCCGGAGCCGATCAGAAGGACATTCATGAAGCCAAAATTCCGCGGGTAAGCATGACAGGCCGCTTGATGTATCATGCAAGGCAAGCCAGTTAGAGTCGCGAATGCCCGCATCCACAGTACCGGCCAACCTGCCGGAAATCTCGGTTTCCGAGCTGTCTTTGTCGCTGAAACGCACCGTCGAGGATGCGTTTCCTTATGTGCGGCTGCGCGGCGAGATTTCCGGCTATCGGGGGCCGCATTCCTCCGGCCACGTCTATTTCAGCCTGAAGGACGAAAGCGCCAAGATCGACGCGATCATCTGGAAGGGGGCGTTTGCGCGCATGCGCTTCAAGCCCGAGGAGGGCATGGAAGTGATTGCGACCGGCAAGGTCACGACCTATCCGGGAAAATCGAGCTATCAGATCGTGATCGATGCGCTGGAACCCGCGGGCGTGGGCGCGCTGATGGCGCTCCTGGAAGAGCGGCGCAAGAAGCTCGCGGCCGAAGGGCTGTTCGACGAGGCGCGCAAGAAAGCGCTGCCTTATCTGCCGCGCGTGATCGGCGTCATCACCTCGCCGACGGGTGCCGTGATCCGCGATATTCTGCACCGGCTGTCGGATCGTTTTCCCCGCCACGTCATGGTCTGGCCGGTGCGCGTGCAGGGCGAGACTTCGGGACAGGAAGTTGCGGCGGCGATCGCGGGCTTCAACGCCATGGAAGGCGCGTCGCGCCCCGACGTGCTGATCGTCGCCCGTGGCGGCGGTTCGCTCGAAGATCTGTGGGGTTTCAACGACGAAGCGGTCGTGCGCGCGGCGGCCGCGAGCGCGATCCCGCTGATTTCCGCGGTGGGCCACGAAACGGATTTCACGCTGATCGATTTTGCCGCCGACCGCCGCGCACCGACGCCGACCGCGGCCGCCGAAATGGCGGTGCCGGTGCG